>CAYWGU010000001.1:0-60620 GCA_964457975.1 uncultured Spirochaetaceae bacterium
TTAAAATGCCAAGAGGGTATGGTTGGCTCCGAAATCCAAAACGATACATGTACAACAAAGTCTATCACAAAACCACCTTTGGTATGAGAGATTTATTCAAAGGATTATTTAAATAATTTCGGTTAATTAAATTTCACCAATTTTCTGGACTACAGAAATTACCCTAAGCTATATTGTTGTAACCCAATCAAGTATTATGTAATGTGAAAAGTCTTGCTATTCTGCTTTTTCTCAACCAAAGCCCTGGAAAAGCTATTCTTTTGTCATTGTCTTATACTTAATTTTACAAAATGAATAAAATAATTCTAGAGATATGGTTCAATTTTTGTGTATAATATACCATATATTTAAGGAGCTTTTCATCATGGGTGTTTCAGAAAAGATACGTAAAGTAGACAGACCCAAAAATACTATTGTTGAAGACAATGGCAGAGAAGGAGTGAACAGATATTCCGTGCGTGTCAGGTCAGGAATAAAGTACATCAAGAATGGAAACCCACAACCAGGAAACGGTAGAGTCATTGGACATATTATAAATGAACGTTTTGTGCCGGTTACTGATGGGATTTCTGATATTCCAGATTCTCTTTCATATGGGGGAGCAGCCTTTGTAAAATCCATTTCAGATGACATTTTTGAAGATCTTCTTGCAGTATATCCCCCAAATGAATCCTCCGTAATCATGGCGATTGCAATGCTTAAGGTCTTAAGACCAGGAATAGCAGCCAACAGGTATTCCACTCACTATGAGAGGACATTCATATCCAAATATTATCCGAATGTGGCCCTGAGTAAAAATTCTGTAGGATTACTCTTCAAAAAGCTCACAATGGATGGAGAAAAGAGAAAAGCCTTCTACTCGGCGAGGATTGCTAGAGTAGAATCAGAACACCATATTGCCATCGACGGGACATTGAAGCAGGATACCAGCAATGTGAATGACCTTTCAGCCTTTTCATATAAGGCTCGAGTAAAAGGATACAAGGATGTCTCAGTGCTATATGCATATAGAATGGAGACAATGGAGCCTTTGTGCGCTGAGGTTTTTCCAGGAAAAAGCATAGATGCTAGCTCTTTCTCTGCATTCATCAACGACAACAATATCAATAAGGGCATAATAGTAGCAGATAAAGGGTTTCCAATCAGTTCGATTGCAGAAGACCTGAAGTCTCGACCAGAACTCCATTTCATGACACCTATAAGAAGGGTTGACCATAGAATTCATGATAATAGCATGTTGGACTTCAATGAAGTTGTCACTGACACAGACAAGAGTGTTGTCGGGAAAAAGGTTGAACTTAAGAATGGCAGATATCTTTATTCATTTAGAGATTCTTATCTTGCAAGCAAAGAAGACCAATCATTCATTACCAGATCAAAGAAGAAAAAGTTTTTCATTAGTGAGCCATCCTTATCTCACAAGGATAGGTATGATGTTATTGTTTTCGAATCGGACCTGGATTTGTCCCTTAGCCAGGTTTACAAGAGCTATGCGGATAGATGGTTGCTTGAGCTTCTTTTCGCTCAGTATAAGGGCGAAGAATGCCTAGACTCAACCAACGTACAAGGAGATTATTCTCTTATTGGAGTAGAGTTTGTAAACTTCATAGCCACGCTTATGAACTCCAGAATGGTGCGAAAGGCCAGTAATGCAAAACTGCTAGATGTTATGACTTATGGGGATTTGATGGAAGACCTTTCATCCGCATGGCGGAAAAGCAACTCAACGGGGATTCCGAGATCAAACGATAAGAAATGGCTCCATACCTTACCGTCAGTTTTGGTATTGCTGGAGGAACTTGAACTATCTGAACCCTTGATAAAAGAGCCAAAGATGCGAGGAATACCTAAGAAAGAATCAGTCACCCAGCATAAAACAGACTAGAAATAGCCCGTTTTATATTGAAAAGTTTTTATTTTTTTTATTAGCTACATGTAAATATAGTAATATTAATATTATTGATTTGTTTATCAAGTCGTAATACAAAAGAGTTGCATGAATAGTTTGTATTTAATTAAACAGCGGAAGTTTGGATGATACATGTACAACGAAGTTTGTCACAAGACTACCATTGGTTTGATTGTGTTATTAAAATGGATATTTAGACAATTATAAAGAATGATTTCTGTAAAATGTATAAGGCACAATAAAGCAAATGGTGCTACAATATATTATCATTCACATTTAGAGAAATAAGAATTAATGAAAGATATAATTTATGACGATATATTTAAGGTCGTAGAACATTTTGATAAAAACCATTATCTTTTAAAGCTGAAAAAAGAATATGAGAGAAGGAAGGTAAGTAGCAGTAAACCCATTATTGATGAAGTTGAAAAATATCCATTACCTGGTACAGGTAATGATATTAAGGTCGAAAATGGTAAGTTAACCCTTTATAGAGGGGAGAACCATTATTTTAAACAATGTGTTGCAAATTTATATAGAGATAGATCTCTTGAAAAAGAAGAAGATTTAATGGATATAGCAATTGATAGAATTAAAATATCCGACTTCAAGCAAATTCTTTTGCATTTTCCTCAAATTAAAAAAGCAATTGATGATAAATATTATGTAGATTTTAAAGCTATAGCTCAACATTATGGTCTTAGAACCAGTTACATAGATTTGACATCAGATATAGTAACTGGTTTGTTCTTTGCATCAACCATAAATTTAGATAAACATTCATATAAACCTATTTCAAAAGGCTATGGATATCTTAGAGGATATATTATTGAAGATTTAGATAACAACTTAAAGATGAGATCTATTGGACTTCAACCTTTCTTAAGACCTGCTAGACAGGATGCTTTTGTATATGAAGCTCGATTGAATGAAGATTTGAATAAGACAGCTGATTTTATCATTAAATTCAGACAGACTGAATTAAACTATTTATTTTATATGCTCTGTGAAACACCTGTAAAAGGGAAGGAAAAGTTTTGGCCACAAGAAAGGCAGGTAGCTTACTTTCCAAATGAACCTGATATCATAAATGCATCAAATTTTATCAGCATAACAAATTCACTTACCATTTATAGTGTCAAAAAATATTGCACAAGAAATAAAGAAAATCTCGATTCCTTTATAAAGAAGTTAGATAGAAGAGGATTTGACGTTGTTGATGAGTCTAGTTTTGATGTAAATTCAATTGATTTGGATAGAGCAAATAGTGAGATTGAAGAGCGCTTGTTTGAAAAAGGAAAGATATTTTCCTTTGATCATTTACCAACCTTTGATAGATAATTTAACCCTATAATTATTAAACCGTACTAAAATTGTAGGAATTAAAACATATTTCTATAATTTACCCATTTTATTTAATAAATGTAGTTTACTTTTTTTCCAAACTTAGTATTCTTGAGTTATAGATGTAATTTTACTTAATTGCATTTTATAAGAGAATTTATTGAGGTAGTAGAATGGAAAATAATGATAGCAAGAAATCAAATTGGGTTTATACCGATATCGTAAAAGATCACTTTAAAAATCCAAGAAACATATGGAAAAAAGAGGATACCTTTGAACCTGATGGTGTTGGTGAAGTTGGAGCTATTTCCTGTGGAGACCAAATGAAAATTGGTATCACAGTGAAAGATGATAAAATTACCAAACTAAAATGGAAAACATATGGTTGTGCATCTGCTATTGCAAGTACTTCAATGATTAGTGAAATAGCGGTAAATATGAGTTTATCTGAAGCTTATAATCTTTCTGCCAGTGATATAACAAATAAACTTGGATCCCTTCCAGCTAATAAAATTCATTGCTCAGTATTGGGTGATGATGCATTACGAACTGCAATTGACGATTATCTGTTCAAGCATGATCTTGATAACCCCTATAATAAAAGTGCTTTAAGAAAGATCTGTAAATGTAAGGATATTACCAACAGGGATGTAAAAGACCTACACGACCAATTAGGCGTTAACACCTTAGAAGATTTACAGCAAATTACAAACTATGGAACTGTATGTGGTGCATGTAAGGACGATATGAAAGCTGAATTTGAAAAAGTAATGAGGGAAAGCGAAAACCAAGAACCGTCTACTCTTTATTAAAATATATTTATAATTAGAGAATGTCTAATTAATGCTCCTCACTCTATCGTGGTGAGCCTTTTATTCTTTCTACAAAATGAAAGTTTTTTGATAGATCTTAATACAATTCATCAACAATTTTAACTTAGAAAATACAATAATTATAATTCATAATTATTGTTGGTAGCATACAAAAAATCATGTACCTTTTTTTTTGACTGAAATTCTCCAACATAGACGAGGGTATCATTTATATTTAATTGAAATATAGGGCCAGGGGAGATGCAGTTAATGCCATCATGTTGTATAGCAACAACTGTTGCTCCTGTATTTTGCCAGAAGTTTATAGCAGATATATTTTTTCCAACAAAGAAACATTCTTCTGTGATTAAAATATCTTCAGGAATTATGGATGTGACTTTACTGTAATAGTTTATTCTCTCTAGTAAATCATTGAAAGTTTCTTGCATATCTTTCATGTTATTTATGTTTTCTTTTATTTGATTGTTAAGAGTCATTGTAATATCTAAGGTATTGCTTAAATATTTCATATGAGTCAAAAATTCCATTGCTTTTGTAGCTGATATTATCAATACACCAGAATTTTTTTTAACAGTCACAACACCTGCATCTGCAAGTACAGAAACCGCACGCCGTGCTGTTTCTGTTGATACACCATACTTTACAACCAAGGAAGTTTTGGTATATATGCGGTCGCCTTCCTTGTATTCTCCCTCACAAATAGCATGCGCTATGTTGATTGCAATCTTTTTATAACTCGGAATGTTGTTTTTCACGTTTTTCATATTCTTGGCCTTTTTAGAAAAAATATTCTTCCTATCTTTTTATATTACACTGAACACTTCTGTCAATATTTAATAACCGAAATAATTACTTATGTTATAAAAAAGATTATCATCTTGGAGACCAAGGGTTTCCAAGATGATAGAAGATATAATTAATATCAATAACTTAATAACTTAATAACTATTATACTATATCAAGTTTTTATCTGTTAGCATTAATTTTGCAACATTTTTAACATCAGCACCTTCATCTACCATTAAATTATAATACTGCATATCCTGATCAGTCCACATATTTTTTAGCTTATTAAGAGCATCTACAACATCTGGATGAGCTGCTGCAAAACTTAGCTTCATAACAGGTGTACAGTAATATGGTGGGAATACATTCTTGTCATCTTTAAGTTGAACTAGATTGTATTTAGCAAGTCTACCATCTGTTGCATAAGACTCACTAATGTCTACTTCACCAGTTACCAAAGCATTATATGTAATACCCATATCCATGGCTTTATAAGCTCCAAATTCAAATCCATATTCCTTTTCAACTGCAGGAAGCCCATCAATTTCTCTTGCACCAAATTCAATATCTCCTCCTAGTAGTAAGGTAGAAGCTATAGGCTCAAGGTCTGAAATACTTTCTACTCCATATTTTTCAATAAATTCAGGAGTGACAGTTAATGTATAAGTATTGTTAAAACCATAAGGCTCTAACCAAGTAATCCCATATTGCTCTTCACAAAGATCTTTGCAAATTTTATAGGTCTCTTCTGCACTAAGAATTTTTGTTTGTTTAAGTACTGAAGAGTACATTGTACCTGTATATTCATTGTATATATCAACATCATTACTAACTAAAGCATTAAAACAAAGCATTGAACCACCAAGTTCTTTTACTTCAACATCATAACCAAGACTTTCAAGATATTGTCCTGTCATCTGACCCATTATTCTCTGTTCTGTATAGTTTTTATTTACTATTGTAATTGTGCCTTTCTTTTGAAAGTTAGACCTAAAAATAAGAGTAAGGATTGCAACAAAAACCAAAACTGTAATAATAATATTTCGTTTGATATGTTTCTTTTTCTTTTTCTTAGGGCTCTTACTAGTCTCAGGTTTTAAACCCTCAGATGTTAATTTTTTCTCAACAATTCCAAGTCCGAAATCAGCTAATAAAGCAAGTCCTGCAGATAATACTGCACCAGTTAGAATCATAGGTTGATTGAATGTGCTAAGTCCTTGATAAATAAAATCACCTAAGCCTCCAGCAGCAATCAAAGTAGCAATGGTTGTTACACCTATGCTTGTTACAGTTGCAATTCTAACACCACCCATAATAATGGATATTGAAAGAGGAACTTCAACCATAAACATTATCTGGAATCTACTCATTCCCATTCCCTTAGCTGCTTTAATAATAGCTGGATCCACACTTCGGATACCGAGTAATGTGTTCTTAAGGATTGGAAGCAATGCATACAAAAATAGTGCAAAGATTGCAGGTTTTAACCCAATACCAAATATTGGTAATGCAAATGCGAACATTGCAAGAGATGGTATTGTCTGAATAATATTGGCAAATCCAAGTACTATTTTAGATGCTTTTTTATGGCCTACAATTAGAAATCCAACTGGAATTCCAACCAAACATGCAAGAAGCACTGCTGATAGAGATAAAGATACGTGCTCAAGAGTTTTTTGAAATATCTCTGATCCATGTGTTAGCATAAAATTTAACATTAGTAGTCCTCCTTACCAGGCATTATCTGACTGAGAACATTCAAAATTGAAGTGTTACTCATCATACCTATAAGATATTTTTCTTCATCTAAAACTGGACTGTGTGTCAAACCTTTATCTTCTCTTATAGTCATTATTTCAGCTAAGCTCATTTCTGGATTAAATCCAGTATAGTCTTTCTTCATAATATCCCTGACTTTGATGGTATGATCACCAATTCCATTAAATCTGTTTTGACCTAGAAGTCCAAGTAATTTATAATTATCACCTTTTACTCTATCCACTACACATAAAATAGTTGTTTTATGATCTTTCATTATTTCAATAGCTTGTGCTACAGATCTGTCTGGACGTATTATTGCAAAGTCCTTATCCATAACATCAGATGCAGTTAACATATCAGGTGTTTTCCAAAGTCTATTTGATCCTACAAATTTTTCTACAAATTCATTTGCAGGATTCTTCAATATTTCTTCAGCACTATCAAGTTGAGCAATTTTACCATGTTGCATTACTGCAATTCTATCTCCAAGCTTAATTGCTTCATCAATATCATGTGTTACAAAAATAATAGTTTTATTTAATTCTTCATGAAGTTTTAATAACTCATCTTGAAGTTGTTCTCTAGTTATTGGATCCAATGCGGAAAAAGGTTCATCCATCAATATTAAATCAGGTTCATTAATTAATGCTCTAGCAACACCAACTCTTTGCTGTTGTCCACCCGATAATTGTTTGGGATAACGATTAGCATATTCATCATAATCTAAGTTAACCATATCCATATACTTTTTAACTTTTTTGGTTATTTCTTCTTCATCAATATCCTGTAACTTCAATAGTGTTGCTACATTTTCTGCAATATTCCAATGTGGAAACAAACCAACATTTTGTATTACATATCCTATCTGTCTTCTGAGTTTTATTGAATCAATGGTGCTTATATCTGTACCATTAATCTCAATTGTGCCTTGAGTTGGTCCAATCAATCGGTTGAGCATTTGCATAGTTGTGGTTTTACCACATCCACTTTCTCCAACTAGAACCAATAATTCGCCATCATTTATTGTTAAACTTAGGTCATCGATAACATCAATCTTGCTGTTTTTAAATCTTTTAAAAACGTGTTTATATTCTATCATCAATCCTCCTCTATAATATTTAATATGTTTAATTTGCAAAAAAAAGTACTCTTATTTAATCTAAAAAAAGAGTTTTTGCAAATCAAAGTGACAACCCAATAATACAACTAGGTTGTATATTGGTCAATATAGTTATTATAAACAAAAAAGTAATGATTGTTTGGTACATACTGATAATAACTATTATAAAAAATAAATTAGGATTTAGAAGAATTTACTCTCATAAAGTGTTTATGGGTAATGATTAAGTAAAATAATTAAATAGTAAGATAATTATAGAGCACTTTTCAAGCTTAATATAAAAAATAAAAGATTTCTTAATTAATAATGCAACTTTCTCAGGTAAATTCTATAGAGACTTCTTGAGACGTTCCAGGATGCTTAAAGTTTTATAATAAAATTTATAATTGTTGGTGTAAAGATGTTTGCACCCTAAACACTTGGGTTGAAAATAAAATATTTATGCATGCTGATTTATAATAGGGGAGGATAATGCTGTTATAAAAACATCATTGCAACACCGACTACTGAAATAATAGTACCAAGTATTTCTAATGCTTTTACATGTTTTTTCATGAATATTAATTCGTATAATAGAATAAAAATAGGACTAATTTGAACTATAGCCGTTACAAGTCCAACTGGTGAATAATTGAAAGCAGTTAATAATAAAGACATACCAATTATTGGGCCAGTAATAGTAGCTATTAAAAGTAATGATAAATCTTGTTTGTTTTTAAAGGATATGAAATCATTCTTAAATTCCTTTCTGAAAAATATAGCAAATATTGTTGCTCCAATTAAACCACCAATCATCCTAATTGAATTTGCACTTATGGGACTCACATTCGATAAAGCACCTTTAGCTAAAATACTAGAAGTAGCTTGTAGTATAGCTGCAAGAAAAGCAAATACAGTGCCTTTAATGAGATTCTTTTTTTTATTTACGTCTTTTTCTTTATTTTGATTAAGAATTAATATTATTATTCCAGAAATAGTAATTAGAATTGCAACCATTTGAAGAATAGTAAGAACTTCTTTAAAGAATAAATAGGATAGAATGGAACTGAATATAGGATTGAGAGTCATTATTACCATAGTTTCTCTTGGGCCTATATTGGAAAAAGCCCAAAATAGTAAAGAGTCACAGAAAAAATATCCAAGTAATCCTGAGAGTAATAACACCATCCAATTATTTAATGTTGCTTGAGCAAAAAAATTACCTTCACTAACTAGTGCTATTATTATAATTATTGGAACTGCTATCCAAAGTCTAACGTGTACTGTTGCCTTAACAGATACCTTTTTACCTAGATAAGAATAAATGATTGAGTTTTCAGCATATGTAAGAGCTGCAATTATTGCTAGTATTTGGCCTATAAGTAAGTTAGAGAGCATTGATTGTTTCCTAGATGTATTTTTATTTATTATTTTATATATAACTTAATCATTTATACCTTTTTACTCAATATTAGTGAATATAAAAGGTTTTATTTTTTATGTTAAGTGTTTTTACATTTGATGGGTATCGGGGTAAAAAGACCATCACTGAACTTATTTCCAGGGATAATCAATAAACAAGGTTTCTATTTTATTGTGTTAAAGACTAGAGAGAATTAGAAAATTAGAAAATTACTTTAAAACTCTTTAATTTTTAATTAATTAGAAGTTTATAATAAATAAGTTTCAAAGGGTTGTAATTAGTTTGAGTTAGTTGTATTTTACTGCTTGTAATAGTTCTTCTTTTGTTGTTAAGGTTATGGCTAAATTAAACAATAAAAAAAGGGCTATTACTTTTTTATCATAAATTTACTTAATATAACTTGTTAAATTAAGAGGTTTTATGATTTTTAATAATACCCAATTTTTATTAGATTCTTGATTTAATAAATCAAAAGAAAAGAAACATCAATAATAATTAATTATCCCCATGTGTGATGGTCATTGTAAAATCAAGGGTTAAAGGAAGTTTATATTCCTTAGATACTCGATTTCTTATTTCATCATTTACTTGAACACCTTTTTCTTTTGCAACTTGCAATGATTTATATTCATTATAAAGATACACAAAGGGATTATCTCCTTCACGTATGCACGATAGCTCTCTATTAAACAAGCAGTATTCAAGGATATCCAAATCACCATACTTTGCAGCAATAATAGCGGCATCAAGGGCTATTGAATCAGATATTTCAATAATTGATCCGCTTTCAATTTCACCAAACTTTTCTTTAAGTAAAGCATCTATATTTGTGAGTAGTTCTTTTTCTTTTTCAAAAAGCTCCTCACTTCTTAATAGAGAAGAGTATTCACCACTGATTGCAAGAAATTCATTTAGCTTTGTGCATGTATTTAATGCTTGCAAATAATATTTATCACATAATAATTGATCTTTCTTTCTAAAATATATTTGAGCTATGGCTCTATATATCAAACAATGCTCTGTAGCATTGCTTATAATATCAAGTAAGAGCTGTAGTGCTTCATCTTCTTTAAAGGACTCAATTAAAATCATTGCCCTTAGATAATTTGTATAAGGTGAATCAATTACATTTAAGGCATCATAAAAACCAATTGGAGGAAAAACATAATTATCAAAATGTGATAAATCATATTTGTAGGTCAAATCAATTATGGATTCAAATACTCTTTCATTTGGGTTTGTTTCAGAAAGTAGAAAGTCATATGAATTAGGTAATTCATATTTTAAGTTCTGTGCATTTAGCTTTGCAAAGGAGGATCCTTCATTGAGTATTTTAGTACATTTAATGTTGCACTTTTTATCTAGCTTTTTACCTATCTCATCTATATCAAGGTTGTTCAATAATTCATCAATTGAGTCATGCATGCTATTATCTGCTAAATTATAGTCACTGTTTTGTGTGAAGGTTGAATCAGTTATAATAGATCCAATTGCTTGAGTAAATGTTTTGGTTTCATTAGAAGCTATAAATTCTCCATGAAGTTGTGTTGCAGCCATTCCTGCTTGAGCTTCAAAGTAGTCATTTTCTTTATTTCCATTCAAGTACTGCTGCCATCTTTTTCCACCATTTTGAACACCCCAACAAAACATCTTTCTAGCATTCAATGAAGATGTAGAAAAATCAACGACACCAACTCCATCGGTTTCTATTGTAGCCTCATAAGGTACTTTGTTTTCCTTGCAGGTAAAGAAATATTCATTGCTAAAAGGGAAATTGGCAGGGTAGGATGCATCCATATTTTTAAAATCAGATATTGTTGGAAGTGTTATTTTCGAATAGGAATGTACTTGTTCATCTATGAAAGGATTTAGAAACAATGCATTTCTTGTTGAGGAAAATACCCTTGTGTGTTTTGTTTGCTTGAGAGCTATATTTACCCAAGTATAAAAAGATTTGCTACAATCATCAAGATTTGTCACCTCTCCTTTTATATAAAGAAAGTGGGAGTTAGGTGGAAGATGAAAATCAATATGATAATATACTCCGTGCATTTTTTCATATTCACCAATCCTTAAAAATTCATCACCATCTTCATCAGCAACAGATGCCGCGAATACGTTATCCATTGTAAGAAGACTGTGGCCATACTGGCCAACGTTGAATTCAATACCACCGCTGAACCAGGCATTTCTTGAGGCAAGGTTGCACGATTGAATGTGCTTTGAATCATACAATAACTCTCTATCAAGTTCCTTGTCATAGAGAGATATTAAACGGCCACCTAGAGTTGGAAGAAAGGTAGCTTTAAGTATGTCATTTTCAAGGATGATGGAATCAAGCTCATCTTCCGTGCAATTTCTACTATAATCATCTTGCATGTTATATGGATAAATTCTTCGACCACAGTTCTTGCCAAGATTTATCTTATAAATTGATGAAATATCTTCAGCTACATTTACACTAAAATCAGCTTCCTTATCTCTAAACCTTGGAAGAGGGTTGGAAGACAGTGGTAATGCTGCATTGCACTTGTACTTTGATTTATAAAGACTCATTTTTATCTACCTTTCTATAATGATTTGATTATTTGATTTAATTCATCAGATTTTTTATCAAAATCCTTCATAAAAGCAATTTGAGTTCTGCATCTATCCGCATTATGATTGTCTCTAGCAATGGAATAGTAAACATCACCTGAAATATAGTCAGTTAAAAATCGAACTGCCATTATCTGAGTAATGTTTCGTCCAGATTCAACTATAAGTTGCTTTTCTCTCTTTGTAAGATAACCAGATGCAATACTTAAATAACCTTCAAGTAGGGATTTAAAATAGTCTACATTTACTCGCATGTTTTGATAGTTTACATCATCTTCTTCAATGGTTGAGGTAGCAGTTCTTATCATATCACCTGTGTCAAAAAGAATTGTTCCAGGCATTACAGTATCAAGATCTATTACACACAAAGCCTCAGTTCCATCACTTTTAAACAGTACATTGTTTATCTTTGTATCATTGTGAGTAACTCGTAAAGGCAGTATATTGCTCTTAAATTCATCTATTATGAGATAACCACGTTCTTCATTAGATAGTAGATAATCTATTTCGTCTTTAACCAAATTTACACGATTTAATTTATCTTCAATAATTGCTTCTTTAAAGCTAGCATATCGCATCCTCATATCATGAAAATTAGGAATGGTATCATAAAGGAATGAACAATCAAAATCAGATAGTTGATTTTGGAATGTTGAAATTGCTTGACCTAAGTGAAAAGCAGTATCACAGCTATCTACCTTCTGGTAGGTTCTAACATAATCAATGAATTTATAAGTTCTAAAGTAATCACCATTTTCATCTATAAAATAGGGCTTGTTATCTTTTGTAAGAACAACTTCCAAGCATCGTTTATCTTTATCATCCAATCCTTTTATTTTAGATTGAATATGGTTTGTAATTTTAGTAATATTTTCCATTACATAATCAGGCTTTTTAAAAGCAAATTGATTTATCTTTTGATGTGTGTATTTTTTGATAATTCCATCATCATTGAAGGTAGACATAAATGTAGTATTTATGTGACCTTCTTTGTTTTGTTTTATACTTATCAAATCGCCTTTGATTTGAAATTTACTTATTAGTTTTTCGGTATCCATTAGATTTCCTTTTATTTTATAATATTAAAATGATAAAAGGACTTAAGTGGAAAGTAGTTAGAAAAAAAGATAAAAAATGTATACAAAAACATCACTGCCTATAAGAATCAATAGATCTTGAGTACTCACTTGCACTCATTCCAACAATTTTTTTAAACTGGCGGGAAAAGTAGTGAATGGTGGAGTATCCAAGTTTTTCTGCAATTTCAGAGAAATTCATTTCACCTGATTTTATAAGTAGCTTAGCTCTTTCAATCTTAAGTCGATAATAATACTCCATAACAGACCAACCGATTTGTTCTTTAAAGATACGCTGTATTAAAGATTTCCCCATCATGCAATCGCTGCATATCATATCTAGGTTTAAATTGTTTTCAACATTTTCCTGCAAATACGATATGATGTTATCAACACGGTTTTTGTTTTCCTTAATGTGAATTGAGGAATAATAGTTAACATGTGCACCAGATCCTTGTCTAATTAAATAAATTAGAAAGGTTTGAAGAGCACTTTTTATAAGAGCAAGTGATAATTCATCACAAGATTCAGCTAAAACCATGGCCTTAAAATATGGATCAGCTAGATCTGTAGAAAAAGCAGATTTAGCTTCATCTATCATGGTACTTAGCATGTTCTTAGCTCGGTTGCAGACGTTAATAACCTTATCTTTAAAGTAATCCAACTGCTTATCATTTGATACAAATGAAATTACAACAAGATTTGGAGATATTGTTCCATTGCATACCACTGTATGAAATTCATTTGGTTTATGAAATATAATCTGTCCTTGTTTGAGTATCTTCTCTTCATTATTAGACGAAACAGATACCTCTCCTCTGTCTACATAGAGAAATTCCCAGAAGTCATGTTTTTCGCCCTCAAAGGTAAATGTTTTTGGGTATTCAAAATAATGAATTGTAACTATTGCATCAATTTTTAATATTGATGGAAGGGGTATTGGAGTAAATCCAGAAATTTTCTTTTCCATAAATTTAATATACCCCAAATAATTGCATAATGCACCAAATATTTTTATACATATGTTTTTGTGCAAACAAAATGGAGTTTTGTATAAATACAAATGGAAGTGCCGGAATAGATAATAATATTATAATTAATTTTTACTTGGAGGTAAATTTTTATGAAGAAAATGAAAGTTGCATTATTATTAATTGCTTGTGCTATCCTTACTTTACCCGTTTTTGCTCAAGGCGGAGGCGAAAAACAGGATGATTCAAAGAAAGTTGTATATTGGACAATGTGGAATGAAGCAGAACCTCAAGGTCTTACAATAGCGAATGCTGTTGAAGCTTTTACAGATGAAACAGGAATCGATGTTGAAGTTGTTTTTAATGGTCGTGAAATAAGAAAGACCCTTCAACCAGCACTTGATGCAGGTGAGCATATTGATATTTTTGATGAAGATATTGAAAGAGTTGGTAATACTTGGGGTAATTATTTATTAAACCTAGAACCTTATGTAGCAAAAACATATCCAACAACCAATGGTAAATCTTATGAATCACAAATTAGCCAAACTCTTGTTAAACTGGTAAGAGAAATTGGAAACGGCGAGATTCATGAAATTCCTTATCAACCATCAATGTTTGTTGTTTTGTATAACAAAACATTATTTGATAAGGCTGGAATTAAAAATAGTCCTACAAACTTAGCTGAATTTGAAGATGCTTTTGCAAAGTTAAAAGCTATTGGTGTTGCAGGTATCACAGTTGATGATGCTTATATGGCAGCATTCTTTGGTTACAACATGTCAAGAATAATTGGTATGGATGCAACTTTAAAGATGGTAGAAGACAATGATTTCTCAAATCCTGGCGTACTAAAATTTGCTGAGATGTGGAGTGATTTTGCTAAGAAGGGTTATATCAGTAGAAAAGCTGCATCAAACATCTATCCTGCAGGACAGGTAGAAGAGATGGCAACAGGTTCTGCTGCAATGTATTTAAATGGTACATGGTTACCTAATGAAATCAAGGGCAATGCACCTGATATGAAGTGGGGAGCATTTGCATACCCTAACTTAGATCCAGCAGGCGATGATATTACTTATAATAACTATGGTGCACAATGTTTTGGTATCAACAAGAATACAGTTGTAGCTGATGAAGCATTCCAACTTATTGTTTATTTAACAACTGGCGAATGGGATGAAAAATTAGCAGCAAATTCACTTGGTGTTCCAATGGCAAATAATACAAAATGGCCTGTTCAATTACAAGAAGCAAAGAAAGTATTGGACAATACAAAAGTACGTATGCCTTGGGGTGTTGGAATGGAATCAAATCCTGAAATTAACGTTAAGATTAAAGAAAATTTAGCTAAATTAATAACAGGTTCTCTCACTCCTCAAGAATTCTATGAAAAAATGAGTAAATAATAAGATTTAATATTGGTTCCATTTAATAAATGGAACCAGTATATATAAAAAAAGGGGAATCTTATATGAAAAAAAACAAGACAATGATAATTGTTTTCTTAACTCCAGCTCTATTGTGCTATTTGTTGGTATTTCTTTATCCATCATTTAGAACAATAATAATGAGTTTTTTCAATGTTGAAGGGGTTACTGATCCAATTTCAACATGGAGTTTTGCAGGACTAAAGAATTATCGCACAATTATTAGTACTCCATTATTCATTAGGTCAATGACCAATATTGGAACATTGTGGTTGGTGGGTGGAACATTAGTAATGGTGGTTTCTCTATTTTTTGCAGTATCACTTACATCCGGTATAAAGCAGATGAAATTTTATAGATCAGTTATCTATTTGCCAAATGTAGTATCTGCTGTAGCAATGGGTACCATGTGGATTAACTATGTTTATAATTCTGATTATGGACTGCTTCATAATGTATTCAAAACATTGCACTTAAATGCTGCCGCTGAAACCTTGTGGACAGGTCCAGATCATCTATTCTGGTCCATGATGGTTGCATATTGCTTTGGAATGGTAGGATATCATATGTTGATATTTGTCAGTGGTATTGATCAAATACCTAAGGATTACCACGAAGCAGCTATGATAGAAGGTGCTAATACTGCTCAACGATTTAGACATATTACCTTACCATTTTTAAAAGGAAGCATAAGAACCAATATCGTTATGTGGACAGTATTTACTGTTGGCTTCTTTATTTGGGGACAATTATTCAGTCCAGTTAATTTATCAAACTCAACAGTAGCTCCTTTGAACTACATGTATGAATTGGTATTTGGATCTTCTTCAACAGCTGTTACTGTTAGAGATTCTGGTGCTGGTGCTGCAATTGGTGTAACCATGATGATGATTGTTCTAATCGTATTTGGTGTGACTAATTTACTCACCAAAGACGATGATATTGAATTTTAGGAGAAGCTGGTATGAAAAAATTTGAAAAGCTAACATTGGAAAAAAAGACACAGATAAAGTTAATACCATCCTATTTAATATTGAGTTTATGGATAATTTTTACTGTAGTAATTATAGGATGGGTGGTATTTGCTTCATTATCAACTTCAAGTGAGATATTTAGTGATCACATGTTTAAATTTGAAACTGGATTTCATTTTCATAACTATGTAAAAGCCTGGAATACTCAAAAGGTCTCAGTATTCTTTTTGAATTCACTTATGTATACATCGATAAGTATAGTTGCAATTATATTGATTGCATCTCCAGCAGCATATGTATTATCTAGATTTAAGTTTAAAGGTAACACTCTTGCACAGAATATGTTTGCATCTGCATTAGGAATTCCTGCAATAATGATAATAATGCCTTTGTTCAGTGTTGTAAGCCAATTAAAGTTAACAAATAATAGATGGATGTTGATTTTCTTGTATATTTCAATGAATGTTCCATTCACAATATTTTATTTGCTTGCTTTCTTTAAAACCTTATCTACAACATATGAAGAAGCTGCCTACATTGATGGATGCTCTCCAATGATGACCTATTGGAGAATAATGTTTCCATTGGTACAACCTGGTATTGTAACAGTTACAATATTTAACTTCATTACAATATGGAATGAATATTTCATGTCATTGATCTTTGCAAGTAAAACAAAGGTAAGACCTGTTGCTGTTGGATTGTACAATATGATTCAATCAATGAGATACACAGGGGACTGGGGTGGAATGTTTGCCTCTGTTATAATTGTGTTCTTCCCAACCTTTCTTCTTTATCTGTTCTTATCAGATCGTATTATACAGAGTGTTACAGCTGGTGCTATAAAGGGCTAGGATTTAATTAAAATTAATTAATTAACGAACAATTATGTAATTAAGAATATAGATAAAGTAAAGCTCTCCATGAATTAACATGTGAGAGCTTTGCTTTTTATAACCAATTTACAAATGAATTTTACTTATTGGGTTAGAAATACTTCCAAATCCATTGGGAAGTTCCTTGCAGGCCTCATATAATATCTTAGCAAAGTTTTTTAAAACTGTTAATTATTTAGATAGGGAATATATAGAACTAGATGATCTTACAAAAGATCCTTTGAAAATCAACAACTTATGGGATAATGAAGATTATAGAATGATTATAAACAAACTTTATAAGTTCATTGAAAGATGTAATGTACCCTGGAATATTGGTACACCTGAAATTTAAAGCATTAAAATTCTACCATTTATGAATCATCTTAAACAATCTTTGTTTGAGATGCTTTAATATTTAAGGTTCAATTTACTACCATCAAGAGTATCTAAAAATAAATCCTCATGACAAATTTATAAAAAAAGTTATTATATATAATTTATTATGGTATAATGTTTTTTATGAACCTTTAGATTAGGAGAGATAACAGTGAATAAACATTATAATAAGATTGTTTTCCAGGGTGAAAAGAGTTCCACCAATAAAAGATATTTTGAAGGTTGGTATTATAAACAGGTTAAGCAAGATTCAAATTATACAATTAGTTTTATTCCAGGAATTAGTTACAATAAAATAGATCCTCATTGCTTTATACAATGCATTATTTGCAATGAAAATAACAAATTATCATCTCACTATTTTAAATATGATTTGTCTGCTTTTTCTCATCAAAATTCTCCTTTTTCTGTGCAGATAAATAACTCCACATTTAATGAAAAAAGCATAAATATTAATCTTGAAAATTCTGAAATTAAAGTTAAAGGTGAACTTTATTTTGAAAATCTAGAACCTTTAGAGGCATCTCCATTGAATCCTAATATAATGGGAATATTTAGTTATATTCCTAAAATGGAATGCAACCATCATATAATTAGCATGAATCATAAGGTATTAGGTAGCTTGATTATAAATGACAAAACCATTGATTTAACTGATGGATTTGGCTATATGGAAAAGGATTGGGGAAAATCTTTTCCAAGTGAATATATATGGTTGCAGTGCAATAATTTTGAAAATCCAGACGTAAAAATTGCCTTATCAGCTGCTAACATTCCTTTTCTAGGTCTATCCTTTAGAGGATTCTTTTGTTCTTTATTTGTTAAGGATAAAGAATATAGATTTGCTACATATAATGGATCAAAACTTAAAGTTAATTCCGCTAAAGATGGTAAGACAAGCATCACTCTAATTAAGGGTAATCTTAAATTACATATTCTAGGAAGTGTTGATGAAGTTCAATCTCTTGCATCTCCAAAAAATGGAGTTATGAATAATTCTATAAAAGAGGGATTAGCTGGAAAAGTTTCAATTTTATTAAAAGATAGTGCAACTAACTATGAATTAAATACAGATGGTACCAATGCAGGCATTGAAATTATGATGGATGTTTAATAGTAGTATTCAATAATCAAAGACCTGTTACAGGATATTTATCTAAATTAAATTGTTATCTTACATAATTTTAAATGTTTTATAGAGGACCTATTCTCTAACTTTTATAACTTGTTAACAAATAAATATTCATAAGAATGTCTCTTGCTTTTTATATTGATTCGTTCATACAATTAATATAATAAATTATAAATATAATTGCAGGAGCTAATATGAACGATAAAACATGGGTTGTAATACCCACATATTGGGGACAAAACGGAACTCAAGAGCATCCATCTGATACTGGAGTATTTGATCATCCAACCGAGGTTGATGGTCATGAAACGCTAGAGAGAACAGTTAAGAATATAGTATCTTTTCAAGATGATTTTAAAGTTTTAATTCTACTTGCTGTAACTCATAAGGAGTACAAAAAATCAGCAAAGGTAAGAGTTGAAAAAATACTTACTAAATACAAAGATCAAAAGGAAATCTATCTAGTTTGTAATGATGATCTTGATGAGTTTAATGAAAAATTTGAAAGATCTCCCCTAAATTTCAGAACCTATGGTGCTATAAGAAATGTTCAATTGGCAATTCCGTACATGATGGGTGCAGATATTGTGATAGCTATTGATGATGATGAAATCATCTCTGATAAACAGTATTTTAACTATGTTTCACAGATAATGGAAAATGATAATATTGATCTCCTAAGTGGAGTTTACTTAAATGAAAAAGAAAGTTATCTACTACCAAAGATAAATAGCACTGATGCCAATCCTTTTATTCAAAAGCTTAATTTAATAAATGCAGTTGTAACAAACGCCATGAGCAATCCAATCCAGCCTCATAGAACCCATATCGGATTTGGTGGGAACATGATTTTTTCTAGAAAAATTATGGAGAATGTTTGCTTTGATGAATACATACCTCGTGGTGAAGATTTTGATTATATCTTGAATGCTCTTGCAGCAGATTATTCAGTGTATTTTGATAAAAATATTCCAATAACTCATCTTCCTGTAAGCAAACCCTCAAAACCAGGGGAGATAAAGGTTACAAGTGATATTAAGCGTCATATTTATACCTATTACAAAAAACAATCATTGCAAATGAATGTAAAGCAAGATATCTATCCTGGAGATTTTCTTAAAGATATTGAGGACCTCAAGAAGTATTCAATAATTGCATATAAAGAAGAAAGTAAAAAATCTCTTCAAGAATCAACTTATGAGGTAAATAAAATAATAGAAGAAGTTCTTGAAAATAAAGATATTTACACTAAACAAAAGTTAAGTTGGAAGGAGTTTATTGAAATATTTCAGAAAAACCAATTATTACTCAATTTTTCAATTAAATGGGCCAAGTGTATAAAATTAACTTAATGCTTATTCTATAAGTATTTACTTAGAGTTAGGCATGTTTTTTTTCCTTATTCCTGAAATATTTCATAGACATCATATCTTTATTTCAGTAATTTTGCAAAAATATTTCATCTTTTTTGTTGACAAATCAGAATAATGCTTTAGAATATAGTCATGAAGAGAAAAATGACTGCAAAAGAAATATCTGAAAAAACTGGAATAAGTGCTAGCACAATATCCCGAGTAATAAACCATCCAGAACTTGTTAACGAGGATACTCGTAATCAAGTTATGGATAAGCTCAAGTTGATTGGCTACAACTTTCCTACGACAAAACATAATAGTAAGTTAATTGGAATCACCATTTCAAATTCCCTTTCTAATTTTGCTCAAATCATAGCTGGAACATTCAGCAAGCTATTGAGTGAAAGCGGATACCAAATTGTACAATTTAATATTGGAAACCGCCAGAATCTCTCACATTTCTTTTCAAGCAATTTGGACTATTTAAAAATGATTGATGCATTGATTATTACATCAGCTGAAATAGATCAAAAGGATAGGGAGTTATTTGCAAAGTACAATATTCCTATTGTCTTGCTTCAAACTAAAAGCAAAGGCGAATTAAGCATCCATAATAACAATTTTACAGGGTGTCAAAATGCTGCAAAATATATGATTTCTAGAGGATATGAAAATATTGCTTTTGTTGGTTGGACTCCTAGCGACGAACATATCAACGACAGGTATATGGGTTTTTCAACAACCCTTCAAGCTAACAATACCCCAATAAAAAATAAATTTCATGTCGAAGCTGAATTATCTGCTAAAGGTGGATACAGTGCTACAGAAAAAATCATGAGCAACACCTCTACCCCTGATGCCATATTTTATGGTTGCGATGAAATGGCCGCAGGTGGTTTGAAGTATCTCACGGAAAAAGGTTATAAAGTTCCCGATGATATTGGAATCATGGGTTTTGATAACCTTAAAATTGCTGATTTAATGAATCTTACAACCATGGATCAATCTATTGAAGAAAAATGTAGCATAGCTACAAAGTATCTATTAGAGCGATTATCAAATAAACCACTTAGCTACTCACGCGATGAAGTAAGCATAACCCCAAAACTTATTGAGAGATCTTCTCTTAAGTAAATACGTAAGTCTTTTTTTCAAAATGGAGGATATTATGAAAAAAATTATCACTGCAGTTTCACTACTGTTATTAGTCAGCGCGTCTACAATGTTATTCGCATCTGGAAGTAAAGAGGCCATACCTGCTGCTCCTGTAGCAACACAAGCAGCTAAACCTGTTACAATCGAATATTGGACAACTCAAACTCAAACTGATCGTCAAGCAACCATTCAGTTGCTTATTGATACCTATCAAGCTTTAAACCCTAACGTAACTGTTAAACTTATAGCAGTTGATGAAAATGATATGGCAACACAGCTTGCAACTGCAGCTAATTCAAAAACACTACCAACAATGATTGATAGTGGTGCTGAAAATATTGTTGCTTTTGGTTTGGATGGTTTGATGGATGTTGATGCTAATAAAGCAGCAATTGAAAGCATTGGTCAGAGTAAATTCTTTGAAGGTGCATTAAAATTAAACGAATCAGCTACTGGACAGTATTATGGTATTCCAGCTTATGGTTGGTTGCAAGGTATCTGGTATAGAACAGATTGGTTTGCAGATGCAGGATTAGAAGCACCAAACACCTGGGAAAACATAGAAAAGGCTGCAAGGCATTTCTATCGTCCAGCAGAAAACACCTATGGTATCTTGGTTGGAACAAAAGCTGAAACATTTGCAGAGCAATGTTTTACTCCTATTGCACAATCTAACGGTGCGCAACTATTTGATGCTGCTGGTAATTTAACATTCAATACTCCTGAAATGAAAGAAGCTATTGAATATTATGCAAGACTTGCTCAATACAACCCACCAGGACCACAAACTTGGAGAGCTCGTGATTATTACCTACAAGGTAAACTTGCAATGTTCTTTTATTCAACCTACATAATGGATGATCTATCAGTTCAAGATGCTGCTGCATCATCATTAACTTCTGAAAACTTCAAAGATCTAGAGGGATCTAATTTTGATCCACAACTTGCAGAACATACAGGTATGTCTCCAACCATCACAAATACAGAATCAGCATCATATGGTGTTATTGTATCCTTTGGTGTGATTAACCAAGGTGACAGTGCAAAAGCTGCAGCTGCTGAAGACTTCATTAGTTTCTTATATCAACCTTCATCATATATTACATTCTTACACATGGCACCTGGTGGCATGAACCCTGTAATAAAAGGAATAGCAGATCAAGCTGATTATTTGAACAATAAAATTCTATCAGAATATGGTAAAGATGCTATTGGTGATATTACAGAAGGTATGCAGGATATCAAATCATTCTCTATTGTAGATGGTGTGAAGATGAACAAAGCATCTACAATAACAACTCAACAAATCATTCCACAAATGATTTATCAAATTACTCAAGAAAACGTTTCTGTTGATAAAGCTATGGCTACCGCTGAAGCCGCAATGAAAGCACTTGATTAAAAGCACCTTAAGCTTATTAAAGGGGAGAATAATCTTCTCCTCTTTTTTAGGCAATTTTGGAGAATATTATGGCTTACAACCAACTTACCATGGAACAAAAGGATGCCAGACTTGGAATAAAACTGGTGGCTCCTGCGGTAATTATTATTGGCTTATTAATTATATACCCTATATTTTATAATATTTATTTAAGTTTCTTTGATGTATCAATGATTGGTGATACAAAATTCATTGGCTTGGAAAACTATAAAAATGTAATATTTGATCCATCCTTTTGGAAATCAGTATTTACAACATTCGTTTATGTTATTGCAACAACAGTTCTAACAACTCTTTTGGGTTTGATTGTAGCTATAGCTATGAATAAAGAATTCCCACTACGGGGTCTTGTAAGATCAATTATCTTATTACCATATGTAGCACCTGTTATTTCAACAGTATACTCATGGCAATTCTTCTTTGATCCTGTAAATGGTATTTTCACTCATGTAATGGTTGATGTACTTCACATTTATGATCAAAGATTCAACTTAATTGCAGATCCTAAATATGCACTATGGGTTGCAATTGTATTTAGCATGTGGAAAGCATTCCCTTTCACCTATCTTATGATTTTATCAAGATTGCAGACCATTGATAACAATCTATATGAAGCAGCAGAAATTGATGGTGCAGGTGGTATTAGAAAATTTATCTCAATCACAATTCCTGAATTATACTTTGTTTTAGGCTCCATTGTTCTATTAAGATTCATTTGGAACTTCAATAAATTTGAGGAAGTATACTTGTTAACTGATAATGTTAAAGTATTGAGTGTTTATACATACTTCAAGGCGTTTACTGGTAGCATGGCTCTAGGTCAAGGCTCCGCTTTGGTTGTTGTACAGTTTACTTTATTGATTGGTCTTATTCTCGTTTATGTAAAGAAGGTATTGAAATGGTAAATAGAAAAAATCGTTTGGCAAAGAATTTTGGGTTTTTCATTTTAATAATGCTTATAGTATTATTCTGTCTGTTTCCTTTTATACAGATGCTCTCAACATCCCTTAAATATTCATGGGATTGGGGCAATCCCTCTTTAATTCCAATAGAGGTTAATACAGATGCCTACACAGAAATATTGAATATAAATACTTCTGGCGAGGAAGTGGTAATTGAAATTCCTGCATCTGTTAAGAAATTAATGGAGGATAACCCAGATCTAACAGAACCTCAAAAGACAGCAATATTAGCAAAATATACTGATACAAGTGATGTTTTCCCATTCAAAACATATTTCTTGAATTCATTGAAATTTTCGCTCATTTCATCACTATGCGCACTAACAATAGCAATATTTGGAGCATACTCAATATCAAGGATGAAATATAGAGGACAAAAGATCATACAAAGAGGTGTTCTATTTGTTTATATGGTTGGTGGTATCTTATTGCTGATTCCACTTTATAAGATATCTGTTACCCTGGGATTAACTGGAAGTGAGGGTGGAACTACACTCTCCTTGGTCATTATCTACATGGTACAAACACTACCTGTTTGTTTATACATGCTTGGAAACTCCTTTAGATCAATTCCTTTCTCCATAGAAGAGGCAGCCTTTATAGAAGGTTATACAAGATTTCAAACAATTGTTAAAATCATAATACCTCTATCATTTGGAGCAATAGCAACAGTATTCTCCTATGCTTTCATGATTGCCTGGAATGAATATCTATTTGCATCTGTATTCTTAAAGTCTTATATAAATATGTACACACTACCAATTTCTCTTAAAGCATTATTTGTTTCAAAGAACGCTATTTGGGATAGAGTAAGTGCAGCATCTCTACTAACAGCAATTCCTGTAATTGTATTATTTATGTTGGTTCAAAGATTCCTCTCTGGTGATAGCACTGCAGGTGGTGTAAAAGAATAAGGGTAAAAATAATAAACAAGGAAAATAAGATGAACAACAAACTAATAAGTCATTTAGAATTGATATATGGCAAAGAGCTTGCAACTAAATATCAAGGTGAATTTCAACAAAAGGTAGTAAAACTTTCCCAGTATAAAACAGAAGGAAAGAAAGGCTTTAATGAAAAGGATTCCATTATGATAACTTATGGTGATTCCATAAGTGGAATAGAGGGTAAGAGCAAGATAGAAACTCTAACATACTTTGCTAAAAAGTATTTAGATTCAGCTATCAATACAATTCATATACTCCCTTGCTTTCCCTACACTTCAGATGATGGATTTTCAATTGTCGATTACAAAAAGATTAATCCTGATTTAGGAACTTGGTCTGATGTAGCGGCATTAACAGATAGTTACAAGTTAATGTTGGATCTTGTTGCAAATCATATATCACGAAGCAGCTATTGGTTCCAAGAATATTTGAAGGGTAATGAAAAATACAAAGATTACTTTATAACTTGTGATCCCACCTTGGATTACACGAGTGTAATAAGACCTAGAACTTTACCATTACTTACTGAAGTTAATACAGCAAATGGTAAGAAGATTGTGTGGACCACCTTTAGCACAGATCAAATAGATCTAAATTATAAAAATCCAGAAGTATTATTAGATATAATTGATGTATTAATTGAATATGTAAGTCATGGATCATCTGCAATAAGACTTGATGCAATAGCCTTTATTTGGAAGGAAATTGGCACATCTTGCTTGCACCTACCACAAACGCATGAAATCATAAAACTAATAAGAACCATTGTTGAAATGGCAGATGTAGACGTTAAAATCATTACTGAAACAAATGTTCCTCACAATGAAAATGTTTCTTATTTTGGTAATGGTAGGGATGAAGCAAGTATGGTTTACAACTTTCCACTTCCTCCATTAACTCTATATACCTTTTTAAAAGGGGATGCATCCATTATTAAGAATTGGGCAAATGATTTAACTCTTCCAAGTGAAGATGTTACCTTCTTTAATTTCTTAGCCAGTCATGATGGCGTTGGACTCAATCCAGCAAAAGGCTTAATTGATGATAAAGAAATAGCTCTACTAGCAAAGAAGGTTGAAGAGCATGATGGATACATTTCCTATAAGAACAACTCTGATGGAACTAAAAGTCCTTATGAGATGAACATAAATTTTCTTGATGCTTTAAAAATTGCAGGAAATATTGATGAGCATTTGGAAGCTCAAAGATTCATTGCATCGCAATCAATCATCCTGGAGTTTAAAGGTGTACCAGGAATTTATGTACACTCTCTCATTGGCTCTCATAACTACACAAAAGGTGTTGCAGAAAAAGGAACACCTAGAACCATAAATAGAGAAAGGTTGAATATAAATGAGCTAGAGTTGGAACTAAATGATTCAAGCAATATAAGATTTCAGGTATTGAGTAAATATAAAGAACTTTTGCTAATTAGAAAAGATAATAAATGCTTCTCTCCTAAAGCAAATCAAGAAGTATTGATTGGTCTTGATTCAAGAATATTTGGCTTAAAGAGGTCCATTGATGGGGAAGAGGTTATCTGCTTAACAAATATAAGCAACAGCAATGTTGATGTTAATCTTAATATAGATGGCTTTAAAAAAATCACAAAAGAGAAATTTAATGGTAAATTAACACCTTATCAAGTTGTATGGTTAAAAAAATGACAAAACATAACATAGGAATGATACATTATAAGATTCAAGGAACAGATGGTGTTTCTCTTGAAATGAATAAATGGGCTAAGACCTTTGAAGATCTGGGCAATAAAGCATACATGCTTGGAGCTGAGGTTGGTGACGATAATAATATTATCCATCCAAGTCTCCATCATACCTCCAAAATTGCTAAAGCTCTTTATAACTACAGCTTTGTAAATAAAGAAGACTTTAAAAGTGATAAAGAATATAAAGAGGTGTTATTGGCGGAAGCAGCTAAAGCTGAAAAGGTAATTGATGCATTTGTTATAGAGAATAATATTGATTTAATAATTCCTCAAAATGTATGGTCTGTTGCAATGAACCCTTGTGTATCAATTGCACTTGAAAGAGTAATTAAAAAGCATAATTTGAATGTACTAGCACAGCACCATGATTTCTTTTGGGAGAGAATAGGTGGAGTTAATTATTCCTGTGAATTTGCAAAACACATAGCTGATGAATATATTCCACCTACAAATAAAAAGTATCATCATGTTGTAATCAACCAACAAGGACATGATACATTATTAAAGAAAAAAGGACTTGAAAGCACCATAGTTCCAAATGTATTTGATTTCAAACAAAGCCCTTGGAAAGTTGATGATTACAACAAAGACTTTAAAGAAGCTTTGGGACTGTCCAAAGATGATATCATATTCTTGCAGGCAACCAGAATTGTTGAGCGAAAGGGCATTGAATTAGCCATTGATTTATTAAGCACTCTTAATGATCTAAAGCCAACCTTAATGGGGAAAATCTTATATGATGGTAGAACCATCAATAAAAACACCTCGTTTAAATTACTATGTGTTGGCTATAGTAGTGATGATAATACTGGTACCTATGTAGATAGATTAATCGAGAGAGCACAGAGTAAAAACGTAGAGCTGCTATTTATAAGCAATTATATATCTCATGAGAGAAAGATTGTTGATGGTATTAAAAAATACAGTCTTTGGGACTCCTATGTATTTGCAGATATGATTACATATCCTTCATATTGGGAAGGCTGGGGTAATCAATTTCTTGAAGGGTTGTTTGCTAAAGTTCCCATGATAGTTTATGAATATCCTGTATTTATTACAGATATAAAGGATTGTGGATTTGATTATGTATCACTTGGTAGCACACACACTAAGGATGATAAAACAAACTTAATTAGAGTAGATTCATCCATACTAAAAACTGCAGCGGATAAAACCCTTAAATATTTATTGGATGATGAGTATAGAGTAAAAAATACTCAAATGAATTTTGATATTGGAAGAGAGCATTACTCAATGCAAACATTAAAAGAATATCTTGAGAGATTAATTAAAGATTTTAACTAATTACTCTTTTTGATATTTAATAAATAAACAATTATAAGCTAGGTCGAGATTCTCGTAAGATGAATATTTAACAACCTAGCTGTTTTTAGTAGCTATGGGTGAAAGTTCTTTAAATATTAATGTGGTCTTATACAAAATCTTGTGATAAACTGAAATAAATACTAGGTATTTTATACAATGTATGTGATTTATGACTCTGATAGAGCTACATAATGCACAAATATAAGTATTTTTTGTAATCATTAAAGGAAGAATTGATCATGGGAAAAGCTATAATAAAAGAAATGGGTGGAAAAGACATTGAAATACTTTATGAGACAGTTAGAATAGCTCATGAAGCATTTGGGAGAGGTTGCCATCCTTTTGGTGCCCTATTGGCTGATAAAGATGGAAATATATTAATTGAAAAAGGTAATAACATCAAAGACTCACCGTGTCTTCATGCTGAGACGGCAGTGATGATAGAAGCAGGAAAAAAATATAGTCCGGACTTTTTAAAAGATTGCAGTTTATATACTAACTTTGAACCATGTGTTATGTGCACCGGTGCTGTATATTGGACTAATGTAAGACGGATTGTATTTGGTTTATCAGAGAGCCAATTACTTGAACTAACTGGTGATAATGAAGAAAATCCAACTTTCTCACTTAAAACTTCTGAGGTGATTGAAAAAGGTCAAAAAGATATAATTCTTGTAGGTCCTACAAAAGATAATAAACTAAAGGATGCAATTATGAAAGATCATTTAAATTTTTGGAAATAATTGAATTGAAAGTATACCATCAACTCAATGTTGGTTTTTAATGGTTATACTTTACTCTTTTGGACACCTTTCTCTTAAGTTGCCCATTATTGTCTTTTAATAATTAACCAATATTATTTTAGAATAATTGGTGCGCTTAGCATTACTGATTCAAATTGAGATCATAATTAGTAACATTTTAAAAATTGTACTGCTTAAAATTAAATATTGCTTGTAGAAAAGAAAGAAGGATCCACACCTTTATTTTGTAATAAATTTAGTGTGGATTTATCATATAAGAGTTGTTTTATTCTACTGTAACACTTTTTGCAAGGTTTCTTGGATGATCTGGATCATTCCCTCTGTTTACTGAACAATAGTATGCATACAGTTGAGTTACAATAACACTTAGAATTGGAGCAATATATGGCTCAGTTCTGGGTATTAAGAATACTTCATCTGATACATCATCAAAGGCATGATTTCCTTCAAATGTAATAGCAAGTGTTTTAGCACCACGTGCTTTAACTTCTTTTATGTTTGAATCCATCTTCTCATAAAGAGATGGATGGCAACATGTAGCAACTACAAGTGTATGCTCATCAATTAAGGCAATTGGTCCATGTTTTAGTTCACCTGCAGCAAAGGCTTCTGAGTGTGTGTAGCTTATTTCTTTAAGCTTCAAGGCTGATTCAAGAGATATTGCATAATCACTTAATCGTCCAAAATAGAACACCTTTGTTTTGTTGAACTGTCTTGATGCAAATTTTTGTATTTCTTCTTGTCTGTTAACAACAAGTTCTGCTTTAGCTCCTATTTGTTCAAGTTCATTCATTAATTTAGCTTTAATTTCTTCATCTTTTGTTAATGCACATGTTAATAAGAATACACACATAAGCTGTGTGGTGAATGCTTTTGTAGATGCTACAGCTATTTCAGGACCAGCTTGTGTATACATTACATGGTCAGCTTCTCTTGCTACAGTTGATCCAACTACATTTGTAATTGCAATAACCTTTGCACCTTTCTTCTTAAAAATACGCATTGCCTGAAGAGTATCAGCTGTTTCACCAGATTGTGATATTACAAGACATAAATCATCCTCTTTTACAATTGGGTCTCTATATCTAAATTCAGATGCAACATCAATATCTACAGGAATACGTGCAAAATGTTCAATTGAATACTTGGCAACAACCGCAGCATGGTAGGCAGTACCACAACCAACAATGATTACATGCTTTGCCGTTTCAACAACCCCGTTTATTTCGCCTAAGTCAATCTTCCCACCGTATACACGTGCTTTAAAGGTTTGATCCAATACAAAGGGCTGCTCACAAATTTCCTTTAACATGAAGTGCTCATAACCATTCTTCTGTGCAGATTCCATATCCCAATCTACATGAGAGATTGGAACACCAACAACAATACCTTCCATGTTATATACTATAGCTTCATCAGCTGTTACCTTTGCAACTTGCATATCATCAAGATATTGAACTTCTCTAGAATATTCTAAAATAGGGGTAACATCACTTGCAATCAAATTGTAGTTTTCTGATCTTCCAATTACCAATGGACAATCTTTCTTTGCAACAACAATAACACCTGGTTCATTCTTGCATACAACTGCCAAGGCATATGAGCCTTCAAGTCTTTTAAGAACCTCAGTAACAGCTTGTACAAGATCACCATTGTAATGAAAATCAATTAAATGAGCGATGCATTCAGTGTCTGTTTCGGATCTAAAAGTTACACCATGATCTTCAAGCCATCTTCTAAGTTTTGCATGGTTTTCAATTATACCGTTATGAACAACTGCAATACCACCTGAAACATCAGTATGAGGATGAGAATTGATATCTGAGGGTCCTCCATGAGTTGCCCATCTGGTGTGGCCAATTCCTGTAATGCCTGAAACTGGATCTTTGGTTACTAATTCTTCAAGATTGGATAATCTACCTTTAGCTTTTCTGATCTCGAGTTTGTTTTCATCTTTATTAGAAGTAACAACAGCAATACCAGCACTATCATAGCCTCTATATTCTAGTTTTTTCAAACAATTGATTAATACATCTTGAGCATTAGCTATTTCTGTTTCCTTTTCAACGAATCCAACAATTCCACACATAAGTTATCTCCCATACTTACTTTTTAGTAAGTTATATACTTAAGTTTTTTACATTTTATCATTTTTTTTGATTTTATACCCATAGTATTACAGTGAAAATATTCATAATTCCGATAGAATAACCCACTTAATTCTACAAATTTTCATTGAAATAGTTATTTATGTATAAGAATTGAGCATTTGATGGTATTATTTTGAAGAAACAAATCGAGGATAAAAGAAAAATTTATGAAAAATGTAGAACTTTTTGAAGAATTATCAAACAATGAGTGTTTTGAAATAGCACAAAAATGGAACACCATTGATGGAATTTATCAAGATCATGATATTTCATTTGAAGAAGCTCTAAAGTTTTATAGTTCAATTGATAAATCAAAAAGGGTTATGTTTGTAATGAAAGATTCTTACGTTAAGGATGCTGATAATGAATCTTTGTTCTTTACAGAAAATGAAACCATTGATGACTCATTTATTAAAATCACGAATGCATACACAAATAATGATGATATAAATTCTGTAAGATCATATCTAACAAACATAAGTGATAGAAATGCAGATAATAAAACGGCTTTTATAAAGATTGCTGCATCTTCTAAGTGGATTATAGAGAATAAAAAAGGGGAATCTTCTTTTATTATTGATGGTTCTTATAATCAATATACCAAGAAAATTGCCTTTATCAACATAAATAAAGAATTCTGGGGATTAACTAGCGGTGAGAAACATATTTCATCCGCTTATAAAAAATATAGAACAATTCAATTATCCCAAATTATGATAATTGATCCTGGTGTAATAATATTCTGTGGCACCTTTAAGTACTTTAAAGAAGATTTAAAAAAGTATATAAACATAACTTCATTGCAGATAAAAAACATCAAATATGACAAAAAGGCCAAGCAACTTATCCAATGCTATATATCAACAAAAGATTCATCATCTTCATTAATAATAAACACATATCATCCAAGATGGTGGAATAAAAGCACTCCTTATATATTTACTCAAGTAATTAACAAATGGATAAATTATGAAGAAGTAGGTCTTAGTGATGATGTACACTTAACTGATAAATTTGATAAATCTGAAAAATACATAGGAAATAATTAATCTCTTTTATGATTATTGAATTTGCTCAATACCCTTCAACCTGAATTGATGATATAATAAGTATATATTTGTATAGTTAAATTATGCGAATATTTATTCTTAATCATATTCAGACAAAAAAGAAAAAATATTTTTAGAAGGACCATTCAACTAATAAATGATGTAAATATCTTTATAATTGGAATTAATTACATAATAAACTACTTTTATAGCAGTTTATTAGTATATCTAAACAAATAATATGCATTAAATAATAATAAGTATGATATAAGAATTTCAAATAATGCTATATTTGTAATATATGTAATATTACCTTGTGTGAATTGCAATAGAAAAGGTAGTAAAATAGGGTTATAACACAGTTGCAATTTAGTGTTGGTATAATATCAAACAAGAATAAGATTTGATTAATCATTGAAAATTTTATGATTAATTGTGGCCTATTACTATCAGTGATTCTATACAAAAACATTAAGAAGAAACACTTATAAGTGTTATAATAGATACAATATGAATTAATGGATTATTATTATTATACATGTTCATTCTTCGATATTAAGACAATGGAGATCCAATGAAATACGAATACAAGACTCTTGCATTTATTAGACATAAGGTTTTTACTGCTGTAAGTAAAATGGCATTTGAAGATAATTTAGAAAACCTTCCAAACATTCCCTATGAAATCATTCCAAATGATGCTCATGGATATCGTGGTACAGTTTTCCTTGATAGGGCTATTGTTAGTGAACGAATACGTCTTGCGATGGGACTTAACCTTAGAGATAAGGATAAACTTCGTTCTATTTCAGAAGGTATCGAAAATGCAAATAAACCTTCAAAATACTATGAACCCCCTCTAATTAACATTATCAAGTTTGCTTGTAATGCTTGTCCTGATAATGTTTATGAAGTAACTGATATGTGCCGTGGATGTCTTGCACATCCTTGTGTTGAAGTATGTCCAAAGAATGCAGTTTCCATAATCAAAGGAAAGAGTGTAATCAACCAAGATGATTGTATTCAATGTGGCTTGTGTTATAAGTATTGTCCTTATAATGCTATTATTCATCATCAACGACCTTGTGCTTCTGCTTGTGGAATGGATGCAATCACAAGTGATGCAGATGGGAAAGCTGAAATTAATCAAGAATTATGTGTTAGTTGTGGTATGTGTCTTGTTAACTGTCCATTTGGTGCTATAAGTGATAAGAGTCAAATTTATCAGTTAATTCAAGCCTTAAATGCAAAAGAAGAAGTTATTGCAATTGTAGCACCATCTTATCTTGGTCAGTTTGGACGCAATGTTGGATTCGATGATTTCAAAAAGTCCTTACTTGAATTAGGGTTTGCAGATGTAGCCGAAGTTGCAGTAGGTGCTGATATTTGTACAATTGAAGAAGCAGATGATTTTCTTGAAAATGTTCCAAAAAAATTTAAGTTCATGGGAACCTCGTGTTGTCCTTCGTGGTCAATGATGGCTAGAAAGTTATTCCCTGAATATGCACCAAACATATCCATGAGCTTGACTCCTATGGTATTTACAGCACGTTTGATTCGTGAAACACACAAGCATGCTAAAATTGTGTTTGTAGGTCCTTGTAGTGCAAAAAAACTTGAAGCATCACGAAGAACTGTTAAATCGGAAGTAGAATTTGTGATCACCTATGAAGAGCTATCAGGAATGTTTGATGGTAAAGATGTTAAGGTGATAGGTACTGATACCTCAATGAATAATGAAGCAACTGGTGATGGACGTGGATTTGCAGTTGAAGGTGGTGTTGCAAATGCTGTTGCAAACCTAATTGCAAAAGATCATCCAGAAATGGAACCAATTAAGATAAAATCTGCCGCTGGACTTAAAGATTGTAGAGATCTATTGAAAGATGCCATAAAAGGCAAATATGATGGTTATCTATTAGAAGGCATGGGGTGTCCTGGTGGTTGTGTTGCAGGAGCTGGATGTATTATAAAATCAACTACGGCATCTGCTCAGGTTAAAAAAGCAGTTAAGAATTCCGAATTAAAGAATTCTGACGAATCTAAGTATAGTGATAAAATATACTTAATTGAAGATTATAAAAACTAATTTAATAGGGGATGAACTATAGTAGAAATATTATAGTTCATTTATTTAAATTCCATTAAATAGTTAAAATATGATCATTAAATATATCGAAAAAGACCATTACATATAGTAGTATCTCCAACAGTATCCTCTTATAGCAGATAAATTGGCTTATAAGCTATTGTTATAAGAGGATTTTAAGGAGTTACTCGTTTGTCCAATAAGAAAAGTAATAAGACCATTATTTTGGGTATAACATTGTTAACAATGTTTTTTGGAGCGGGAAATTTAATATTCCCATCGTTTGTTGGCTTTGAGAGTAGAGCTAATTTTATTCCTGCATTTATGGGTTTTGCAGTAACATCAATATTGCTTCCAAGGATAGGTATCAATGTAATAGTAAAAAGAAATGGACTAAAAAAATTAGGTGATACAATTTCTCCCTGGTTTTCTTCTCTTCTCTTTTAACTTTTCTAATATATATTGCAATTGGACCATTTCTTGCAATTCCAAGAACAAGTAGCACCTCCTTCTCTATTGCAGTTGAACCTTTCATTAAAGATGATTTAAATCTTCAGTTATTAATTATTTTGTATTCAATTGTGTTTTTACACCATTGGTTTTTATTGCTTTCAAACCAAATAAATTATCCAACATATTGGGAATATTAATAGCTCCTTTGCTTATATTCCTTATCGTTGTAATATTTTTTTCTACTATTTTTAATGGTGTTGATTCCTCAACCATGGCTATAAGTAATAGATATGCATCAAATTCCTTTTTTAAAGGATTCTTTGATGGTTATCAAACAATGGACACAATTGCAGCCTTGAACTTTGGCATCATCTTTTTGGTTAATGTTAAAGCTATGGGGTTTACTGATTTCAAAGATCAAAAAAAGATAACTCTTAAAGCCTCCTTAATTGCAGGTGTGCTGTTAGTTGTAATATATTTATTTTGGGATTAATTGGCAAGGTTACAGCAATGAAATATGCTTTTAATGGAACAGAAATATTAACATATGCTGTTCAAACAAAGCTTGGTATTTCTGGCATGATTGTTCTTGCCGTGGTATTTGTACTTGCATGTTTTAATACTTGTACCACTTTAATTACCTGTGTTGGTGAATACTCAACTACAATAATTTCAAGCATATCCTACAAAAAGTGAGTTGTGCTCTTTGCAGTATCAAGTGCAATAATTTCTAATGCTGGATTAAATGCGATACTTAAATTCTCTATTACTGTATTGAGCGCCATCTATCCTCTTTCTATTACCTTGATTATAATTGGATTGTTTAATTTGGACGGAAAGGACTCTTTTAGAATAGCTAGAAAAAGCATGATGGTTTTTGTAGCACTGTTTAGTGTTATTCCTGTGGTTTTGAATATATTCCATGCTTCTGATTTATTTGATGCATTTCCTCTTAATGAAATAGGGCTGGCTTGGGTTCTACTTGAAATCATAGGGTTGCTAACTGGATATCTTTTTTAAAAGATATTTACCAAAGATGATGCTAAAATTTAAATAATTAGAAAGTTTTATAATCAATAAAGCTCCATTCGATGGAGCTTTATTAAGTTGTTTTTTTACCAAATAATTTACTATTCAGGTATATTTTCTTTTAATATAATTGATATGGGAATATGGGATGTTGCAACTGTATCAGCTCGCTTCATTATTTTTATTCGAAATATCTCTTGCATGGTATTATAACCTTGCATTTCAGGTTGTTGGGAAATAAGGGCATCTATATTTCCTTTTTTTAATTGTTCTAAATTTTTTTCAAGAATATCAAATCCTATAACACTTGGATAATAGGCTAAATTCTTTTTAGATAGGTAATCTGCAAGAATACCTGTTGCAGAATTTGTCATGAAAATTCCATCAATTGTAGGAATTTCTAAAAACAATGAATCAATAAAAGAATGAAACAATTCATCATTATCTTCACTCCAGATATAAGGAATTACAGTTGCTTGCTTATCTTCAAAGTAATCAATAAAACCTTGTTGGCGACGTTGTAGGTTATATGCCGTACTATGCATCTGAAGTGATATGAAGGTCTTCTTACCAGGTTTGAATAATTCAATAACTCTTGCTCCACAAATTCCAGCTTTATATGGATCTTGTATGTTTTCTGTTATAGGTGTTGTATTGCTCAAAGGAGAATCAAAGAAAGCATATGGTATGCCATCTAGCATATTAATCAATTGATAAGATTCACTTTGGACAATAGGAGAAAAGGCCAATACATCAATATTGCTATCAATCAATTCCTTACCTTTTGAGGATAAATCTCCTCTTATCATACGATCAAATTCTTTTGTAATGATTTCTACTGAGAAAGCTGAAATCTCATTTATTGCTTTTTTAATACCACCATAACATTTTGTCCAGTATCCTTCTTCACTACTTAATAAAGGAATCAAAATACCAATCTTCAAAGTTTTACCTTTTTTAAGATTGCTTGCAATTATATTAGGCTTATAGTCTGATTCTTTTATTATTTTATCTATCTTCTTTTTTGTATCTGGTGCAACACGCCCTCTGTTGTGAATTACTCGGTCTACAGTACCAATTGAAACACCTGCAAGTTCTGCTATTTCTGAAATTTTCATTAATTTTCCTAAACATATTTAATCTAATTATCCAATATTATATTGCAATTACATATAATACAATATGATATTATACTACAAACCAAATCAAAAATATACCAACAGAAAAAATGAATTTTTACAAAAAAGAATGCTGTAATTAATATAAATATTAGTTCAAATAATTGATGTATATTTGTGTAATACTCAATATTGGTATAATATTTTACGTAATAACTTATTATATTTTATCAAACTTGATATTACATAAATGTTATATTTAATACACATTTGTAAATTATATTTGACGAAATAAGTTTCAAGGCTTTTATATTAAAAATTTATACTTAACCAATTTTTAGTATAAATTTATATAATTTCAATTATTTCATCTTTAAACGAATAAATACACAATATCATAAATTTATTTTGTTTTTAATGGACAAATATTTGTTACCTATTATACTAAATAATACGGAGGAATTTATGAAAAAAATAAATCGCACAATAATTTTCTTAACTGTTCTATTAAGTTTGGCTCTTGTTGGTTGTAAGACAAAAGCACCTGTAGCACAAGAAGGAATGCAGGTTGTAAAAACAACTGTACAAGAAACAGTTGGAACAGAAGTAACAATGGACACTACATCAACCGCTGATGAAGTAAACATTTTATACTTCAATGACTTCCATGGTAATGTTGCAGAAGATGTATCTGATTGGGGAAAAAACATCGGTATGGCAAAAATGGTAAGTTATGCAAATGATGCTAAAAGCACACTTTCAAATACATTTGTAGTATCTGGTGGTGATAACTATCAAGGAACAGCTGTATCAAACCTAACATATGGTGCACCAGTTTCAACAATGTTTAAGAGTTTAAATGTACCTTTTAGTTCAGTGGGTAACCATGAATTTGATTGGGGCGTTAAGCACATTACAACATGGCAAGAAGATGGTGGTTTTACATTCCTTGCTGCAAATATTGTAGATGAAGAAACAGGAAAACCTGTATCATGGGCAAAACCTTATGGCTTTGTAAACATTGGTCAATATAAGATTGCTTTTGTTGGTTTGGCTCATCCAAATACATCAACATTAACATCTGCTGCAAATGTAGAAGGACTTGAATTCACAGATCCTGCACTAGCTTGTCAAGAATGGGTTAACTATTTAAGAGAAGGACATGCAGAAGAAGGAACCCCTGATGCAATTATTGCTTTAACTCACATTGATTCAGCTCAAAATCGTGATACTGGTGAGATAACCGGTAATGCATGTGATTTAACAACTGTTGATGGTCTTGATGCTATATTAAGTGCTCACTCACATCAAACTGTTAGTGGAACTGTTAATGGCATGCCAATTATTCAGGCTTACAAATATGGCAGATCAATTGGTCGTTTGACAATCAAATTCAATGCTGATAAATCAATTGCATCAATTACTCCTATGGTAGATCCTGTTTATAAAATAAAGAGCAATATAATACCTGATGAAAAGAGTGCAGAAAGTCTTGCAATAGTTGAAGCTGAAACTGTTGAAATTACTGGTGAAGTACTTGGAACAGCAGCAGCTCAATTCACTCATGACCGATCAACAAATAATGTTACTAAATTGGGTTATTGGTTCTGTAAATTACAGGCTGAAGAATTTGGAACACAAGTTGCAATAAACAATGGTGGTGGATTTAGACGAAGTCTTGAAAAGGGCACAGTAACAATGGGTGATGCTTATGAAATAATGCCTTTTGATAACTATGTAATTACATTTGATCTTCCTGGATCAGACCTTAAAGCTGCAATCGATCATGGAATTGAAAACCCTGAAATCACAGATGGCGCATTCTATGGTGTTATCGTTGAATATGATCCAACAGCTGAATTTGAACATAGAATTACATCAATAACAATAAATGATGGTACACCTGTTGAAGATGATACATTATATTCTGTTTCATGTAATAACTTTATGTTTACCGGTGGTGATAGCTATAACTTTAAAAATGCAACAAACGTTGTTGAAACATACATTCCATTAAGAGATATAATGGTAGATGCATTTAAAACTCAAGGTGTCATTGCACCATTAGATGTCAATTGTATTACAGCAAAATAATACTAAAAGAATTTAATTAATAATTAATTGGTGGGTACTGAAAGGTACCCATCTCTTATATAGATTATAATTCATCAAAAACTAAAAATAATTGTGTTATAATAAAAAATAACAAAAGTGGGAGAACTTTAATTATGAAATACAAAAATTTAACATTTATTATGTTTCTTTTACTGAGCTTATCAATGTTTTCATTGTATGCTTCTGATAACACAGAACTTGGTGAATACTATGATGAGAGCATGAATGAAAAAGAGGATATTGTTAAAGCAAGGGTTATTGATGTTATTTTTGATGATACAGATGAAATTAGAGATGATATTCCAATTGAATCTGACTTTAGGGTTCAACATCTTGAAATTGAAATAACATCAGGTACTCATAAAGGTGAAACCTATAAAATACAAAATCAAATCCAAATGGCAATGCCGTTTAAAATAATATGCGACAAGAATGATAAAATATTGATCCAAGTAGATTATGATGAATCAGGAGCTATCTCAAATCTAATAATCTATGATAGAAATAGATCAGCTGTTATCTATTTTTGTCTAATATCATTTATTGTTTTAATTCTATTAATTGGAAGAAAACAGGGCTTAAAATCTCTTATTAGCTTGATAATAACAATTGCTTTAATCTTTTGTGTTTTCCTTCCGTTAATAATAAAAGGATACTCTCCCTTAATATCATCCTTTGTTATCTGTGTTGTTGCAACATTAATAACACTTCTAACAATAGCAGGGGTAAATCAAAAAAGCTTTAGTGCAATACTTGGAACACTCAGTGGAACTTTATGTGCAATGCTATTTGCAATTATTGCAGGTAAGATGGCTCAACTTACAGGCCTTGGTAATGAAGAAGCTCAGATGCTAGCTTTTATTCCACAACATAGTAATATTAACTATCAATCTCTTTTATTTTCAGGAATTGCAATTGGAGCCCTAGGTGCGGTTATGGATACAGCCCTATCAATCAGCAGCTCCATGACGGAAATAATTAATAACAATAAAAATATTAGCATCGGTGATTTAAGAAAAAGTGGAATGACCATAGGACGAGATATAATAGGGTCTATGAGCAATACTTTGATTCTAGCTTATACTAGTACAAACCTTCCTTTAATTCTTTTACTTATATTATTCAATACAAAGGCCAAAAATGTAATGAATCTTGATGTAATTGCATCTGAAATATTAAGAGCAACTGCTGGTTCAATTGGTTTAATTTTAACAATTCCTCTAACTGTGTTTGTTATGTGCTTTTTTGAATCTAGAAATCGGTCAAATACTAATTCAAAATAAATAAAATTTTTAATCAATTATTATAGTAAATGCATTATAATGTTATCTGTTAACGAACACGCATTATTATAATATGGATTTCACATGAAAATAACACTAAAACAAAAAATGGTTCTTGCTGTCTTGGCATAGAGCTTTGCTTCATTAGAATAAAGGCTTTAATGATTGATGATAAAAATGAAATACTTGCAAGTGGTGGGTATACTTGGAATAACAAATTGATTGATGGATATTACTCCTATTCCCTCGATGAAGTATGGCAAGGAATAAGAGAAAGCTACAGAATTCTTAAAGAAGAGGTTAAAGATGAGTATGGAATAACCTTAAAGAATTTAAAAGCAATAGGAATATCTGCAATGATGCATGGATATTTGTCCTTTGATAAAGATGATAAATTGTTAACTCCTTTTAGAACATGGAGAAATACAACGACAGAAGTTGACTCAAACAAACTTTCCAAACTATTTAACTTTTCAATTCCACAAAGATGGAGCATTTCACATCTTTATCAAGCTATACTTGATAGCGAAGAGCATATAGAAAATATTGATAAGCTCCATACTCTTGCAAGTTATATACATTATAAACTTACAGAAGAATATGTAATTGGAATAGGAGATGCATCAGGAATGGTTCCAATAGATTCCAATCTAATGTGCTAATACCACTCTGATCCGGCCAACAAAATGCTAACATACGGACAAAATAAAGGACAATTAATTATACAATTTTATTGGTGGGTATAAAATGATGATCAATGAAATTGTTAAAATAACAGCTCCAGGAGACAATTAATAAAGAGTTATTAGAATAGTAATAGAAAATTAAGGAGTTCCGTATAAAGTACTGTCCGTATAATAGAATAACGTTGTACCATATGTAGTGGTACTAGCACTAATGGACTACAATGAGAATTTCATTAAACAATTTGACGAAATTACATCTTTTACTACGAGTATTAAGACAATTCTTCCAAAGGTTCTTGTAGCAGGTAAAGTTGGAGGTAGGTTAACCAAGGAAGGATCTATTCTTCTTGACGAATCAGAAGATCTTTTGAATGGAATTATTTTATGTCCCCCAGAAGGTGATGCGGGAACAGGAATGGTTTCTACTAACTAATTAAGAGTTAATAATGGAAATGTAAGTGCTGGAACATCTGTGTTTGCGATGATAGTACTTGAGAGGGAACTTTCAAGATTCCATGACAAATTGAATCTTGTAACAACACCTTCTGGCCTTCTAGTTGCAATGGTACATTCAAATAACGGTACAGGAGAATATGATTCATGGATAAGCTTATTTAAAGAAGTAATTGAAATTACAGGTAATAAAGTAACAACTGCAGATTTATATGATAAATTACTAAGCACCTCATTGAAGGGTAACCATGATTGTGGTGGACTGATAGCTTACAACTATCTAAGTGGTGAAACAATTACAGGATTTTCCGATGGACGACCTTTATTTACAAGAACACTAGATTCCAAATTTAATTTGTCAAACTTCATGCGAGCACAGCTATTTACATCACTTTGCTCCTTAAGAATAGGACTTGATATTTTATTTTAAGAAGAAAAAATAAAGGTTGATTCAATTACAGCACATGGTGGATTCTTTAAAACACCAGTTGTTGGACAAACTGCAATGGCAATTGCAACCCAAATACCAACAAGTGTGGTTGAAAGCGCTGGAGAGGAAGGCTCTTGGGGCATTCAATACTTGCAAATTATGCAGGTGAAAGTCTTCCACTCGCTGATTAACTAGATTAAAAAGTCTTTAGAAATGTAAAAAAAAAAACATAATACCAACTAAAGAAGATATTCAAGGATTTAACAAATTCCTTGAATCCTATAAAGCGGCGTATGAGGTTGAACGAGCAGCCTGCAGTTGCATTAACTGATGCTTTAACGATTAATTTATTCACCATAGCTTAAATAAAACCCTTTCATTATTGGAAGGGTTTTGAGGTAGCTAAATATATAAAATTTCAGAAATAGATCTTAATATTATTAAATGAATAAATAAAAAGTGAAATCCCCCTTATAAACCAATACAATAAAGATTTCACTTAAACATAAACATGTAAGATTATAGTACACCGTGAATTAAAGTAATGCAAGTAAAATTTTCTTAAAAAACATTTTTTATTACCTATCTAACAACATGTTATATATATTGTATTGGTACATAAAATATTTATTTGGTAAATGCGTCATAAAATTATCATTATTTATTGATTTAAATGAAATCATAAAAACAATATTTTATTAAAGTAGTAATGAACTACTTTTGTCCATAATAAGCATTGACTCCATGCTTTCTTTCATAATGTTTTTTTATTATGTAGGAAGGAAGAGGCACTACATCAACTTGAAGAGACATCATATAAAATGCCATCTTTGATATTTCTTCCAATACAGCTGCATTATAAACACTATTTGAAGCACTAGTTCCCCAAGTAAAGGGGCCATGTCCTGCTACAAGAACCATTGGTGTCTCTAGTGGTACAAGATCTATAACAGGATACCTCTTACCACCAATTATATTAAAAGCAATTGAAGAATCTTTAAAAGTATCGACAATAATTTCCCCAGTGTTTTCCTCATATCCATTTTCTACCATTTCTTTTGTAAGAAAGGGAGTGCATGGAATTGGATTAGGAGAATGATCTGCATGTGTTGTACCTTGAATTTCAATAGAATTGCAGGACTGTGCAAAGCTAGTTGCAAAGGGCGAATGGGTATGACAAATTCCTCTTATATCTTGAAAGTTATTATAAAGCACTCGATGAGTTGGAGTATCTGATGAAGGGCGCATTTGCCCTTCAACAATATTTCCATCAAGATCCATTACTACAATATCATCAACACATAATTTATTATATGAAATTCCGGAGGGCTTTATTGCAAATACACCTTTCTCTTTATCTAGAGCAGAGACATTTCCCCAAGTATAAATTGCAAGTTCTCTCTTTGGTATTTCTAAATTAGCTTCAAATACCTCTTCTTTTAGACTTTGATATTTACTTTTCATAATTTACTTCCAAATAATTCGATTCATTCTGTCTTGAAGTCTGAAGTTTTCAAGCGTAGTTTCACCTGTAATATTAAGCAATTCAATATTGTTCATCTCACTGTAATAGGTTATGAACTCTCTATCCAATTGTGTAGACATAGCATTATGATGACCTGCACCACTTAAAATCCAACATTCCGTTGATGCATAGAAGTTAGGAAGAGGTTTCCATAAAGCTCTTGCGACGGGCAATTTTCTAAATTCTTCTTCAGGTTCAATTATTTCAATTTCATTTAAAACAAGTCTTAATCTACCACCAATATCAACAATTGATAGGGTAAAGCCCATTGAAGGGATACTGTCAAACACAAGACGAGCTGGATCTTCTTTATCTCCGATGCCCAACGGATGAACCTCAATGGTAGGACGTCCTGTTGCAATCGAAGGACATACTTCAAGCATGTGAGAGCCAAGATTGAACAACTTTCCATCTTCTAGATTATAAGTATAATCTTCCATGAAGGAGCATCCACCATGTTCTATTCCTTCTCCCATTAATTTAAGAGTTCGAACCATTGCAGCAATTTTCCAATCACCTTCTCCTGCAAAACCATATCCCTTTGCCATCAAATGCTGACAGGCAAGTCCTGGAAGTTGCTTCAAACCATGAAGATCCTGAAAGTTGGTACAAAATGCTTCGCCCTCATTTTCAATTAAAAACTTTTCAAGAGCTATCTCTATTTTTGCTTGCTCTCTTATGTGATTCAAATTAAATGGTGTTGGATTAACAATATCATAATCTTTTTGGTATTCATTCATTAAATGATCAATTTGGTTTTCAGTTACTTTGCTTACTTCTTCAACAAGATCTCCAACTCCATAATATGGAATATTCCATCCAAGATTTATATATGCTTCAACCGTATCACCACAGGTAACTGCAACATCTCTCATGTTATCTCCAAAACGAATAACATTCATTGTTCTTCCTGCAACAGTTGTTGCAGCAGCTCTCATCCACTTACTCATTTTTACTTGGAATCTCTCATTCTTCCAATATCCAACAAGAACTGATCTATTGATATTCATTCTAGCTGTAATATATCCAAATTCTCTATCACCATGAGCACTTTGATTTAGATTCATAAAATCCATATCCATTGTTTCATATGGAATTTTTCGATTAGTTTGTGTGTTTAGTTGAAGAATAGGCTTGTTTAATGCTTTAAGTCCTTTAATCCACATTTTCGCAGGGGAGAAGGTATGCATCCAACAGATAATACCTGCACAATGCTCATCAAGGTTAGCTTCCATTATTGTCCTTTCTATAATTTTAGCATTTACCATTGTATCAGTTTGAACTAATTTACAAGGAAGTGTTTTTGATACATTCAAATAATCAACAATCTCCTGACTATCTAAAGCAACCTGATTCAGTGTTTCTTCTCCATATAAGTATTGAGAACCTGTTAAAAACCAAAAACAATAATCTTTTATGTGTTTCATTTATTTATCCTTTATTTAATTAAAATTATTTTATGTTAACGTACACTTTATTATTGCACCAACTTCACAATAAGACAAGAGAAATTCCTAAATTCTAATCATAAAAGTATATAAAATTTATTAAATTCATGTATAGCATATATTTAATAATTGATATAAAATATTATAGAGCATTTATATTATATAAATTTCACCAAATTTATTATTTATATAAATAATGACCTTTTTATAATAATTTTGAAAATATATTAGATTAATTAATATTTGTTAAGTACTTTAGAAAATATTTTTGTTAAAAACCCACTTATTAAGGATATTTATACACTTCTAATAATAATTAAATAAATCTTATTGACAATGTGTACAACTTGCATGAATATGTATAAGCGTTAACGAACACATAAAGTTTGTTATAATTTATTTTTTCAAGAAAAAGGAGAATTCAAATGAAAAAAATTTTAGTTATGTTACTTGTAACAGCAGCATTGTTTAATTCAATGTTATTTGCAAATGGTCAAGCTGAATCAAGCACAAAAAAAGGTGCCAAGACTGTAGGTGTATGTATGCCAACACAGAGTTCTGAAAGATGGATTAATGACGGTGCTAACATGAAGAAGCAACTTGAAACTCTTGGGTATAAAGTTGAAATGCAATATGCAGAAGATGATGTTCAAGCTCAGGTATCACAAATTGAGAATTTGATTACAAAGCAAGTAGATTGCTTGGTTGTTGCAGCAGTAGATTCATCAGCTCTTGTTAACGCATTGGCACTTGCAAAAGATAATGATATTCCAGTAATTGCTTATGATAGATTATTAATGGATACAGATGCTGTTTCATATTATGCAACATTCGATAATAAAGGTATTGGTACAGCTATCGGTCAATACATTGAAAAAGTAAAAAAACTAGCAACTGCTAAATCAGAAGGCCGATCATATACAATTGAATTGTTTATGGGCTCTCCTGACGATAACAATGCTTTATTCCTATACAATGGTGTTATGGAAATATTGCAGCCTTATTTAGATAATGGTGTTTTAATCTGCAAATCAGGAAGAACCTCATTCCAAGAAACATGTATTCTTAGATGGTCACAAGAAACTGCACAGCAGAATTGTGAAAACTATTTATCAGGTTTCTATTCAAATGATCATCTAGATATTGCATGTTCTGCATTTGATGGCTTTTCTTATGGAATTAGATCTGCACTTGAAGGCGCTGGTTATGAAAAAGGTAATAAATGGCCATTAATAACAGGTCAAGATGCTGAATTGATGGCTGTAAAGAACATTATATCAGGCTATCAACAAATGTCTATTTACAAAGATACAAGATTACTAGCACAAAAATGTGTAACAATGGTACAAGCTGTATTAGAAGGTTCAGAACCTGAAATTAATGATACAACTCAATATGATAACCATAAACTTATTGTTCCATCATACTTATGCACTCCTGTTGCAGTAGATAAAACAAACTATCAATCAATTATTATTGATGGTGGCTACTATACTACTGACCAACTTAACTAATATGTAAGTTGATTTCCCTGATAAAAGTTCTTATCAGGGAATCATTTAAGAGGTGGTAAGATAAATGTGCAATGAAGATTTAATTCTAGAAATGAACAACATAACCAAAATATTCCCAGGTGTTAAAGCTTTATCTGAAGTTAATCTACAAGTTATAAGAGGGGAAATACACTCTTTATGTGGAGAAAATGGAGCAGGTAAATCTACTTTGATGAATGTATTGAGTGGTGTATACCCTTATAAATCTTATGAAGGGGATATTTTATTTAATGGAGATTTATGTAAATTCCATAACATTAAACAAAGTGAAGAAAAAGGAATTGTTATAATACATCAGGAATTGGCTTTGATTTCTTTAATGAGCATTGCTGAGAACTTGTTTCTTGGTAATGAAAGATGCAAAACAGGAAAAATTATAGATTGGAGGAAAACTCAAGTTGAAGCAAAAAAAATGCTTGATAGAGTTGGACTTACAAAAGAAGATGTCAACCAAAAAGTTAGCTCAATTGGTGTTGGAAAGCAGCAATTGGTTGAAATCGCAAAAGCCCTAGCTAAAAATGTAAGTTTATTGATTTTAGATGAACCTACAGCATCATTAAATGATGAGGAAAGTGATCATCTATTAAATATAATTCTACAATTAAAAGAAGAAGGGGTTACTAGCATAATTATATCTCATAAATTACAGGAGCTCACAAAGGTCTCTGATAGAATTACAGTAATAAGAGATGGACAAGTAATAAAAACATTAAATAGAAAAACAGATGAATTCAGTGAACCAGTTATTGTTAAATCAATGGTTGGACGTGAATTGACACAAATATATCCCAAAAGAGTAAACTGTAAAATTGGTGATGAAATATTCAGAGTTAAAAACTGGAATGTTTATCATCCGGATGATGATAGAAGAAAAATAATTGAAGATGTTAACTTTGATGTCAAATTAGGTGAGGTTGTAGGTCTTGTTGGCTTGATGGGGGCAGGAAGAACTGAACTTGCCATGAGTATTTTTGGAAAATCCTATGGACAAAAGATATCTGGTGAAATATTCATGCACGGGAAAAAAATCCAAATTAACTCAGTTAAAGATGCAATCCATAATAAGATTGCTTATACCAGTGAAGATCGAAAGACCTATGGATTGGTTCTAGGTGATAGCATCATGCATAACATGACAATGGCCTCATTATCAGATGTTTATTGTGATAGCAAAGGTATTATTAATAGTAATAAAGAAATTAAGGAGGCCAAAGAAAACAAAATAAGATTTGGAGTTAAAGCTCCTAGCATTACAACGCAAATTGATACATTAAGTGGAGGAAACCAACAAAAAGTTGTTCTTGCAAAATGGATTATGGCAACTCCAGATGTTCTTATTTTGGATGAACCAACTCGTGGTATTGATGTAGGTGCAAAACATGAAATTTATCAATTAATAAATAAACTAGCTGAAAACGGCAAAGCAGTAATTGTTATCTCCAGTGAGATGCCAGAAGCAATTGGTGTTTCAGATCGAGTCTACATATTAAATGAAGGACGTATTATTGGAGAGCTAGCAGGGGATGAGATGAATCCTGAAGCTATAATGACACAAATTATTCGCGATACTAAAAAGAGAGGAAGAGAATAAAATGAATTTAAAGAATAGTAAAATACATATTGATATGCGGCAGTATGGAATGATAATTGTATTAATTGCAATCTTCTTATTGTTTTCCCTTTTAACTGGTGGAATAAATGCATCTGCCATGAACATCAATAATTTAATGATGCAAAATGGATATATCATAATACTTTCTGTTGGAATGCTTCTTTGTGTATTAACAGGAAATATTGATTTAGGCGTTGGATCTGTTGTAGCTGTATCAGGGGCTGTATCAGCTATAATGATTGTAGATCTAAATTTACCCATTGCCGTGGGTTTCTTAATGGCTTTAGTGGTAGGTTGTGCATTTGGTCTATTTGTTGGCTTCTTTGTTGCCTATTTAGGAGTTCCTCCATTCATTGTAACCCTTGCCACCATGTTGATTGGTCGAGGCCTTACCTATACAGTATTAAGAGCTCAAACAAAAGGGCCTCTTCCTGATTCTTATACCTGGGTAGGAGCTGGATGTATTCCAAGTCATAAAATTGGCATATTTGGATCACAACTTGATATAATATCAATTTTAATTGCAGTGATTGTTACAGGGTTAATAATCTTCAATGTTTTCAATGAAAACAAGAAAAGAAAACATTATGGCTTTGAAACAGAACAAATATGGCAAGAAATAATTACCAATGGTGTAATTATTGCACTTTTATGGTATATAATGCTTAAATTTGCATCCTATAAAGGTATTCCAAATGTAATGGTCTTAACTGTTATTGTAATTATTTTCTATCACTTTATAACTCAACATACAGTTTATGGAAGAGACATTTATGCTTTAGGTGGTAATAGAAAAGCTGCACAATTATCTGGTGTTAACACAAAGAGAGTTTTCTTCTGGGTGTATGCAAATATGGGACTACTTAGTGGATTGGCCGGAATTGTATTAACAGCTAGAAATGCCTCTGCAACACCAAAAGCTGGTGATGGTTTTGAACTAGATGCAATTGCTGCCTGTTATATTGGTGGAGCTGCCGTTTCAGGTGGTGCTGGAACAATTATTGGAGCTGTTGTTGGTGCCCTTATTATGGGTATTTTAAATAATGGTATGTCTCTTTGTGGAATGTCTACAGATATTCAAAAAATTGTTAAGGGACTTGTGTTGTTAGGAGCTGTTACAGTAGACCTATTATCAAAACAGAACAAAACTAAATAATTTTATTAATATTTAAACAATAAACAAAGCAGTATTTATCTATCTTTTCCTAGATAAGTACTGCTTTTTTGTGAAGTTTTTTTTATTGTCCCGAAAAAGAGAACATTTTAATTAAATTTATAGATTTTCTTTCTTTTATAAAATATACCACATAAAGATTAACAGAGCACCGAAAATGTGATATTATTAACCTAATAGTTTATTATTAACAAGATAAATCATTAGGAGAGATAAAAGATGAATTTCAATTATTTATTAGAAAAAATGAACCAGATTGTTGCTGGGGATCATATGGTACTTCTTTATGATGATAAAGATGTCAATATGAATATTAATGTAATAGCAACTTATATTATTTCAAGAATAAATAAAAATGAAAAATGTTTTTACATCGACGGTGAAATTGATATTGAATTAATCCTAAATCGACTTCGGATTTCAATAGATGTAGATCAAGCAATTAAAAGTGGCCAGTTATCAATTTTAAGTAAAAATGATGCATATTCAAAAGAAGGAAAATTTGTTCCCAAAAAGATGATTTCTCTAATAAAAAAATTAGCATTAGATGCGATTGAAGAAGGATATAATGCGTTTGCAATAACTGGTGAAATTAGTTGGGTATTAGATTATGAAGATGGGTTTGAACGAATTATGAATTATGAATATCTATTAAATGATCAAATTTTTGGATTTTACCCTGTCTCAGCAATCTGCAGATACAATATCAATAAGTTTTCTAGTAAAATGATTAAAAATGTTATTGAAGTTCATCCAATTATTATATGGAATGGACAAGTTCATGAAAATCCATTTTATTTTAGCATTGTAAATACAGAGAATTTAGATATTCAAAAATTTCAAGTTGAATCAATGTTAAAAGCTATAGAGGAATTTACACATGTAAAAAGTCGATTCCGGGATAAAATTGAAATTCAAGAAAACAAATACCAGAAACTTCAATTAGAAGTATTACAAAACATGATTGTTACATTGACTGATTTGCTTGAAATTCACGATGTTTATACTAAGAACCATAGCCAAAAGGTTGCTACTATAGCTAGATTGATTGCAGAAAAGATGGGGCTTTCACAGCAATCGATTTCTCAAATATATTACGCAGGATTAGTTCATGATATTGGTAAAGCTTTAATACCAAAATCTATAATAAATAAAAACGAAAAACTAACATATGATGAGTATGAAATAGTAAAAACACATCCAACAATTGCTTATAAAGCATTAGTAAATTCCAAAGAGCTAAACTTTATTGCAAATATTGTTTTAGAGCATCATGAGCGTTGGGATGGTAAAGGTTATCCAAGTGGAATTAAAGGAGATGCTATTCGCTTAGAATCAAGAATTCTAGCTCTTGCAGATTCTTATGATGCTATGACTTCTGACCGTCCTTATCGCAAAGCCTTTACTACTCAAAAAGCAATTATTGAGATTAGAGAAAATGCAGGTAAACAATTTGACCCAAACATTGCAATATTTGCAATCGAGAATGTTTTTAATTTAATGTAATTTATCACTGCTCACAACTTAAGCATAACCACCTTCAATTTTAGGTATTATCTCTCTCATTGAAGTTGTGTAGAGTATGTTTTTTGTTCTTTGTCCTTTGAGCGAACTTCCACGAATTAATCTATTATGGAAGAGTTTTTTATTTGACTTTTGATATAGAAAGAAGTATTATATAAGTGCATTTTTATGCAAGGAAGAAACTCTTTTAGTCGAGAAGTTCTTCCTTTTTTTTATCCTTTTTTTGATTATTTCTTTTATTATAAGTGATAATTTTCAATAATGCAAAATCTTTATAATTTCTAAAAAACATGCAACGGAATCCTTAGATATTTCAAGAATATTATGTTAGTCTATATTTGATTAAAAAACCAACGATACAATAGTAGTTTATGCTGTAAAAGGTTAAATTATAATAAAAAACAAGGAAAGTGAAAAATGAAAGATACTAACTTAAATGGAAAATGGACAATGGTTTATGGAACACCAGAAGAAAAAGGAATTCTTTATAATAAAAAGTTTGAAAATAATTTAATTGGAAAATCCTTTGATGCAATTGTACCAACTACCATGTATGAAGTACTTGAAAACAACAATGCTATAGACGATCCTTTCTTTGGAGAGAATGAAGCCAAATATACAGAACTATCGAACATAAGTTGCAGTTTTAAAAGAAACTTCAATATTTCAAAGGAAGAATTTGATAATGATGTAATTGAATTATGTTTTGATGGACTTGATACTCTTTCAACTATTTTCTTAAACGGCGCAAAGATAGCCTTCACAGAGAACATGCATCTTGGATATAGTTTTTCAGTTAAAAAGTATTTATTAAAAGGTATAAATAGCATTCAAGTTGATTTTGAATCTCCTGTTATGAATATGAGAGATAAATATGATAGAAAGCCTATTTGGACAACTGAGGTTGCCATGAAAGGTCATAGCTATTTAAGAAAATCTCATACACAATTTGGTTGGGACTGGGGTCCACAATTACCTGATATGGGTATATGGAAACCTGTTTGTCTAAAGATTTATAATACTGCAAAGATTGAAGATTATTATGTAGTTCAAAAACATCGCAGAGGTGGTAAAAGTGTTGATTTAGATATTTCATTAGATTTTATTATTCATGAATTTTCAAAATTACTTACTGCAAAAATCCAGGTAAAGGATGCTGAAAATAAAGTAATACTAACATCAAGCATTGATGTAAAAAGCAATAAAGAAAATGTAAAACTTAGTATTGAGAATCCAAAACTTTGGTGGCCCAACAATCTCGGTGAACAGTATCTATATGAAGTTTCAATTAAACTTTTTTTAAAAGAAGAAGTAATGGATTCAAAAAACTTTAAAATTGGTCTTAGAACACTAACCTTAGATCAAAGTCCACGTGAGAATGGTCGCAACTTTGCTTTTGTCTGCAACGGTGTTGAATTCTTTGCAATGGGTGCTAATTACATCCCACAGGATGCACTGGCAGCTAGAGGAGAGAATAAAGAAAAATTATCACATCTACTTGTTGATTGTAGCAGAGTAAACTACAACTGCATACGAGTCTGGGGTGGTGGTACGTATGCAAGTGATTACTTCTATGATGAATGCGATAGACTTGGCCTTGTAGTATGGCAGGACATGATGTTCGCCTGTGGCATATATGATATGAGTGAGAGATTTACAAACTCTGTAAAAGAAGAAATAATTTACAATGTCAAACGTATAAGAAACCATGCAAGTTTGGGACTTCTTTGCGGTAATAATGAGATGGAAGGAGCATTCGTCAATTCAAAGGGTTGGGGAATAACACGTACAGATAAACTGAATAAAGATTATCTTGACCTCTATGAAAAGATGATTCCCGATATCATGGAAAAGCACAATCCAATAACTCAATATTGGCCATCCTCGCCAAGTAGCATTGGTGGATTCAATGATCCAGAAAATGATGCAATTGGTGATGCTCACTACTGGGGAGTCTTCCATGGAAATGAGCATTACAAGGTATTCAGAAATCATTATCTACGTTTTGCAAGTGAATATGGAATGGAAGCACTTCCTGATATGAAAACCATCAAGCAGTTTACAGCACCTGAAGATAGAAGTTTCTTATCAGCTGTAATGGATACTCATAATAAGGTTATAAAACCATACAATGGAAATATAAAAGTACTATCAAATATTGCCCTTGAATTTAAAATTCCACAACAACTTGATGAACTCTCTTATGTCTCACAAGTATTCCAAGCGGAAACAATAAAGATAGCAGTAGAGCATTTTAGATCAAACAGAGGACGCTGCATGGGTTCTACCTACTGGCAGGTAAATGATGATTATCCTGTAATATCTTGGTCCTCAATTGATTATTATGGTAGATGGAAGGCTCTTCATTATGTTGCAAAACGTTTCTACTCTCCTGTGATGCTTGCTTCTCGTGAGGATGGATTAAACTGTCATCTAACACTCTGCAATGAAAGGAAAACTCCTTTCACTGGAATTCTTGAGGCTGAAATTAGGGATAAGAATAGTAATGTTATAGAATCTGTAAAGATTGATATTAAAACACCAGCCTTCTCGGCTACAGAAATATCTACCATTTCGATTTCTAAATTAGTTGAAAAAAATGGCTCTGAATACAATGATTTAGTTCCATTAAATATATACAACAGAAAAGAGAGAGAGTACTTTGTTTCATTTAGATTAATTAATAATTATGGAAATGTTGTTTCAAGTGGTACTCAGTTATTCGCTTCTCATAAGTATTTTGCATTCAAAAAAGCTGATATCAAGGTAGTTGAAGGAACTACTGATAATGAAATTATAATCACATCTAATGTATTTACAAAGTCAATCATGCTAACAACTCTGAGTGAAGATGTCATTTTTGATGATAATTGCTTTGATTTATTACCTGGTGAGAATAAGGTAATTAAAGTAATAGAAGGCAAATTTAAAATTGCTGATTTAAAGATATATTGTATCAATAATACATCATCTATTTCATAAAAAAACAAAATTGTAATTGTTAATACAAAGGCAGAATCTAAATTAGATTCTGCCTTTGTTTGCTATTTATATTTAGTTAATAATTAAAAAGAATAACTGTATCATCTGGATTATATCTCAAATCTATACTTACATATGAGGTATTCTGGAAGTATAAATTATTGAAAGGCAATCTTGTTGATAAAAAAGTTCTAAGGATGCTGTTTTATTAAGTTCTTGAGCGATTCTTATATAATGCTCTAATTTCCAAGGTGCTTTTTCGTTAAATGATATAGTACTTCCTTTAACATAATCATAAATAACTTTTCCTTCTTCATACATATGCAAATCATAACCAATGGTCATATTACCCAAGTCCTTAAAAATCGGATAATTTAACTTGATACCAACATTTATAATTCTAGCATTATACCAATCAGGATGATCTAAATTTATGCAAAATCCATTTTTAATTACCCAATTCGGTGCAAACATATCAGGTCTTGCTCTTTTAATGTTTTTAGGAGCAAAATTTAATTCACGGTAAATCCTTAACTTAAAAGTAGGTTCATTAGAAAGGCCTATTGTATAGGCATTCATTCTAACATATTTATAAATTATCAAAAATTCATCAAAATCGGGATTATTTTTATAATCATGTTGTATAGACTTAAGGATTGAAACTCCATAATGGGAACAATAATGATGTCTATCGATTCTCATTGATAAAACATCTCCAATTCTTAATGTGTCACCTAAAAAGTAAATTCCATCATAGCCAATGTTATCATCAAAGCCACCTTGATAAAAATTTTACAATAAATCTTGCATTGAGATGTCAAATAATTTTGGACTTAGCCAATTGTCGAAAGAAAAAGTGCTTCGAGCACGAGACATAGTTTCACCAAGTTTAACATCAACCATTTTACCTACAGGATTAAGGGTTCTATCAAACTCCCAAACTTGTATTAGTTTATATCAGTTGCATTTCTTTTATAGTTATCATGAAGTATTATATCTGGAAAACTTCGTAAAGATTAAAGAAATAAATATTAAAATTTAAAGTTCAAAAAATAGATTATAATTAATATTTAAGTAAAAGTTTATGAATTATAAGCAATAAAGTGTTTAAAGAAAGGATAAAGTTATACAAACAAATTTAACAGTGCTGTTAATTATTAAAATTGAATTTAATTAACAATAGGTATTTTCCTATTAAGAAAAAGCATCCAGAAATTAGTAGGAATTATGCCAACTAATACTACAGACATTACCTATATATCCAATAATTGAATAATTATTGGATATAGCAGATTTTTTGTAGGAAATAAGAACTATACAGTACTTTTGATTTTTTTAATTAAGCGTAGGTGAGGTTTTATAATATATTTTTAATTTGGTTTTAAAACTAAAAAATTTAGTTTATTCGAATTAAATATTACCTGCAGATACCAACATAAGCCCAAAGTACTTTATTAAAATGTATAAAGAATGTTAAATACTATTATACATTATATAAAATGAGGAATATAAAATGAATGATTGGAAAATTATGCTAGATAGTGGAATTTCAAGTTTGTACGTAAAACCTTTATATCCTAAAAAAAATTCAGATATAACAGTGTCAATTAAAATAACAGAGAATGTTAGCAATATACATTTATTTGTACGAAGTAATGGAACCTATGATAATAAAGATTGTTTTTTAAACCGAGAAGAAAATAAAGCTTATTGCACATTCAATACATTAAAAAATAATTACATTTATTATTATTTTGCTGTTAAGGTAGATGATGCTTATTACTATTATGGAAAATGTGGTTTACAGCAGGCTCTTATAAGTGAAAAAGATATGTTTTGTATTAAAACTGATATAAAACCAGCATCCTGGGTTAGTGGCTCTACCTGTTATCAAATATTTCCTGATAGATTTCGTGATGGTGATAAATCACTTGATCCAAAAGATGGACTTTATGAATTTGATGGTGGTTCTGTTAAGAAGATGGAATTCGGTAATCCTCCTTTGAAGTTTGAGGAAGGACGATGTTTAGACTTTTTTGGTGGAGACCTTCAAGGTGTTATTGATAGCATTGATTACTTCAAAAGACTTGGTGTTAATTGCCTTTATTTAAATCCCATTGGTGTTAGTAAAACAACCCATAGGTATGATTGTGCTGATTTCTTCCATGTTGATGAAAAACTTGGGGGTGATGAGATGTTCATAAAGATGGTTGATGAATTACACAAATCTGGAATCAAGGTCATAATTGATATTTCAATCAATCATACAGGAACAGCCCATCCTTGGTTTATAAAAGCAACTGAAGATAAAAACTCCCAAGAAGCAAAATATTATTACATTGAAGAAAATGGAGAGGTTGCCTGTTGGGAAGGGGTTCCAACACTACCTCAATTAAATTATACAAATGAAGAACTAAGAGGATTAATTTATAAAAATGAAGATAGTGTACTTAGAAAATTTATAAAAGAACCCTTCAATCAAGATGGCTGGAGATTGGATGTTGCTGAAGTTGTTGGTAGAAGAGGTGATGATCAATTAACAGAAGAAATATGGAAAGAAGTCCATGATTGTGTTAAAAGTGATAGAGAAGATGCCTATTTAGTTGGAGAGGCTTGGAATGATGCAGCAGAATATCTTCAAGGAGATATGTGGGATGCTCAAATGAATTATGTTGGTTGTGGAAGAGCCCTTCGACGATGGATGGGAGAAAATGATAGATTTCTTCTTGATGGTTGGGGTACAAATCCTGGAAAAAGCAAAGCCTATACAGCTATAGCATTAAAAGATCATCTAAAGGCTTACTTAGATACTCAACTATCACAGATGACTTTTTTTCAAATGAATCTTTTTGATTCACATGATACACCACGCCTTCATAATAATACTGAGGTATACAATGAAGACATTTATAAAGGATGCGTAATGCTATCCTATATGTTACCAGGAATGCCTTCCACTTATTATGGTGATGAAATTGGAATAGAGGGCTCATTAAACAGTGTTGAGATGTGGAGATATCCTATGCAATGGAATGAAGATAAGTGGAATAAATCTATCTTCAATACATACTGTGATTTAGGAGCTCTAAGATCAAGCAATTTAGATGTATTAGGTACTTCTTCCTGGTGTTTCTTGGATTGCGACAAAGATCATATGAGCTTTGTTAGATACAATGATAAAAAAGCAATCATTCTTATAATGAATAAAGGTGAGGGTGAATTCGTAATTGATCTAAAGCATATAAATGCCACTAAATTATCTGTAGAACTAGGGGATGGCACAGCACAATTAGAAGATCGGCTCATTAAATGCAACCTGCAAAAAAACAAAAGCATAATCATTAAAGTCGAACTTTAAATAATTTATACGAATCAAATAAAATTAGAGATATCTTGATGAACATGATTAATTGGTATCTTTAATTTTATGGAAAGTTGAAATTGCATCATTCAATTCCGTAAGTATTATCCTAAGGTGATTTTAAACTAAAATATTTAGTTTTTACGATTATTTTCTTTAAAGTACTCGTCACCAAATTTATGCAGGGCTTCCAGGATTTCATAGAAATCCTGTCCAATGGGTGCAATTGAGTATTCAACTTTTGTAGGAATTTGATTGCATTGCCTTCTGTTAATTATTCTATACTTTTCTATTTTCTAAGTTGTCCTGCAAGGGTAGTTTGCGTTGGTATAATTAATCTACAAAGTTCATTTAATCTTTTTTTACTGATGAATATGCCAATAAATTTAGTTTTTCAGTTTCAATTGTTTATAGTTATTAGACTTAGTTTTGAGTTTGTTTCTTCATTTAATTAAAAAAGGTCATCTAAAATCCATATATATTAAGTATAATAAATTTTAAATGACCCGTATTTTTATAAAATTGCAATAAATATATGTACTAGTCTATCTTTTCTGCATCGTAGCCCATCTCATCAAGTGCTTCAAAAACATCAAACAATTGTAACTTATCAGCTTCAACCTTTAAGGTTTTCTGGTTAAGATCAACTTCATGCTCAAGTTTTAATTTTTCAAGAGCCTCATTTATATTTTTTACACAGTGTTCACAGCTCATGTTACTTACTTTAATTGTTGTCATCTTTATATCCTTATTTCATTAGTCTTTTGACGGTTATCATTAACTCATCAATTATTTCATCTTCATTACCATTCTTTATATTATTTACCACACATGTTTTTACATGATTGGTAAGCAATTCTTTGTTGAAAGCATTAAGGGCTGATTGTATGGCAGATACTTGAGTTAAAATATCAGTACAATAAACATCATTTTCAACCATTTTTTTAATGCCTCTCACTTGGCCCTCTATTCTATTCAATCTGTTCAAAAGCGCCTTATATTCAGCTTCCTCTCGGTGCTTTGTTTTTCCACTTAATTTACAATCGTCCATAATTACTCCTAATTTACTAATCTAATTTTTTATATTTGAGTCTCAAGGCATTTGTTACAACAAATACAGAACTTAAAGACATTGCAAAAGAACCAATCATTGGATTCAAGAGGAAACCTCCAAAGGAATAGAAAACTCCAGCTGCAAGAGGGATACCAATAGAGTTATAGAAGAAGGCCCAAAATAAATTCTGCTTTATATTTCTTATTGTTAAAGCACTTAATTTATATGTTTTGTATACATCTCGTAAATCAGATCGCATCAATACAACATCAGCACCTTTAATTGCTATATCTGAACCATTGCCAATTGCAAAACCTATATCAGATTGAACTAATGCTGGTGCATCATTTATTCCATCACCAACCATCATTACTATTTTTCTTTCCTTTTGATATTTTTCAACAATCTTTGCTTTGTCTGTTGGAAGTACATTTGATTCGATTTTATCAATTCCTACAAGAGATGCAATATGTTCTGCAGTATACTTTGAATCTCCTGTAAGCATTACAACTTCAAGTCCTGCTTTTTTAAACTTTTCAATTGCAACCTTGCTATCTTTTTTAATTGTATCAGCAACACTTATTAGGGCAACAACTTTTTCATCTATTGAAAAATACATTGTTGTATTTCCAAGTAGGGAAGAAGCTTTTACATTATTTAAATGTTCTGTTACATCGGTTCCATAGATTTTCATAAGTTTATCATTTCCAATACTTATCATTCGACCATCTTCAAGAAAGGCCACTATTCCTTTACCATTAAAAGATTTAGATTTTTTTATTGTTAAATTACCTGTAATTTTTAAATCAATCATTTTATCTACAATTGCACGGCTTAATGGATGATCAGAGGTACTCTCAACACTACCAGCAATCTTTAATAATTCTTCAAGACTATATTTATTATCAAGTATGTCTATATTGGTAACCTTTGGTTTTCCTTCTGTAATTGTTCCAGTTTTATCAAAAATAACTACTTGAGCTTTATGTATTTGCTCTAGAGCCTCTCCAGTTCTTATTAACATACCATTTTTAGCTCCAAGTCCTGTTGCAACCATTATTGAAGTTGGAGTTGCAAGACCAAGTGCACAAGGACATGCAATAACCAGAACAGAAGTAAATATATTTAATACAAAGGATAGAGGTTGGCCATTTATTGCCCAAACTACTGAGGCTAAAATAGCAATAAATATTACAATAGGTACAAATACACCTGAAACTTGATCAGCAATCTTTGAAATAGGTGCTTTCTTTGCTTGTGCATCTTCAACAAATTTAATAATTTGAGAAAGAGCAGTATCAAAACCTATCTTTGTGACTTTCATGTAGAATATACCGGAAGTATTAAGGGATCCACCAATAACATCCGCACCAACAGTTTTCTCAACAGGAAGACTCTCACCGGTTAAAAGGCTTTCATCAAGACTACAAGAGCCATTAACTATAACACCATCAAGAGGAACGTTTGAACCCTGCTTAACAAGTAAAATATCACCAACTTTTACTTCTTCAATCTTTACCTTTATAAAAGAATTGGTATCAATATCGGATACAACAAAAGCACTTTGAGGTGTTAGATTTAATAATTCCTTAATTGCAGACTTGGTTTTTCTTTTGCTGTTTCTCTCAAGATATTTACCTATTGAAATAAAAGTAAGTACCATAGCAGATGCATCATAGTACAAGGTGTTTACAACTGAGGGATAATCCTTAATTAAAAATGTTTGTACAACACTGTATACAAATGAAGTTGATACACTTATTGCAACAAGGCTATCCATGTTAGGAGATAAATGGAAAAGAGATCTAAAACCTCCTATAATATATTTCTTTCCAATTATTATAATTGGAAGAGCAATCAAAATTTGAAGTATTGCCCAGTTATAAGGATGAGTCATTCTAGAGAATAAATTTAAAAAGGGTAGTCCAACCATTTGCGCCATGGACACATACATTAATACAATTGATAGTACTATTGTAATTATCAATGATTTTTTAAGTTTCTCTTCTTTTAATTCATCGTCATCAATTTCATTCTTTTTATTTTCAATAGTTTCTGATTGATTATCTGCCTTTCTAATACCATATCCAGCCTTAATAACCTTATCTTCAATGTTTTGTTCTTTAATCTTTGAATCATCATAGGTGATTGTTAGTTTATTAGTTGCAAGATTAACGGAACTTTCAACAACACCATCCAATTTTTTTGTAACTCTCTCAACGGTTGCACTGCAAGCTGCACAACTCATGCCTTCAATAATATATTCTTCATCTATCATAAGTTCATCTCCAATACCCCTATGGGGTATATAAAATATATAACAGTTTACCCTAGTATGTCAATATGATTTAAAAGATAAAATAGCTTTTGAATTGACAAGTCAAGTGCAACAAGGTTTCATTAAAAGCCTTAAAAGGATTTTGGTAACTTAAACTTTCATGTACTCATATTTAATTCACTTATTTAATTTTATCAAAAAACAGCTAATTGTAATTCAAAAATTTAATCAATTAATTCCATAGTTAATAACAATATGTTATAAAATGTATTAAATAGGGTCTTATTTAATTGATTTAAGCCCATTTGGAACGAAAATTATTGTTGATATACGTTTTATATGATAATCTAACTTAAATAAATTATATTAAATGGGATTAATTAGTGATAACTCAAACAAGAAGATTAATAGATATTGCAGTAAATGAATTTAACTATATATTAGATATTAATTTGAAGTATAATAGAGTAGAGCAGATTGTTTCAAATATACCACAAATAACAACTGGAATAACATTTGAAAAGTTTTTTGGAACTTTTGGATCAAATGTTCCTTTGGTAGATAAGGCTAACTGTAGAATTTTTTTAGATCGAATTTCTAATGCTACTACAACAAATGATTATTCTACTTTCGTTGTTGAAATCAGATTTACAAATATTTTGGATGCAAATAAATTAGATTGGTCATCCATTAAATGCATCTTTGATACATCAGGGAAAGATGTACATGTCTTTGTAATATCGCGTGATATTACTGTTGAAAAAGAAAATGAATTGGAAGTAATTAGATCATCTCAAAAAGATTCATTAACAGATCTTTTAAACAGATATGCTTATAACTTTCTAGCCAAACGAGTTCTTGCATTAGCAACAAATGATAATACAAAACTTGCTTTCTTCTTTATAGATATTGATGTTATTGCTTAATCTAGTTGTCTAAAGATTGCTTACTTGCATTATTGATAAGTG
>CAYWGU010000002.1:0-56021 GCA_964457975.1 uncultured Spirochaetaceae bacterium
TAAGTGTAACAATTCCAAGAATTTCATCTTCATTATAGATGATACGATAAGAATGTAGGAAAGTTAATAATATATTATAAAATGTCATAATCAAAGTAATAAAATAGGCCCGGACAATATTACAATACTAGATAGATCAAATGGAACATCTATTATAAAAATCGAAGATGAAGAAGAAAAAAATCATGCTTTATCAAAAATGGATTTTGCTAATAAGATATTAAATCATGAATCACCATTTGAAGAAGTCAATTTTGAAAATTTTCTTGAAATATTTAGAATTATTAAAAAAATTTCAAATCAACCGTTAAAATAATTCACCTTAGAAATATATAAAAAAATTCAATTTACACGATTACCCTCTAGGTGTGTCTGTAATTACACGATTGCTCCTAGAGGACTTGAATAATAAGGCAAATTGCCTTTATATAAAAAAACAGCTATTGTTTAATTCCTTATATTAAAAGAAATTACAATAACTGTTATACGGTATCAAGGATACATAGTGTAATGCCCAGGACAAGACTTGAACTTGCACAACTATAAAGTCATTAGGATCTGAACCTAACGCGTATACCAATTTCGCCACCTGGGCAGTGAACACCTAGAAACTATATAACTATGATATATACATGTCAATTAATTTATCATTAATAGTTCTTTTTTTACCTTAAAACAATGCAAAAGAATATATTTATCGTATTTTCACTTGATTGATTATAATTTGCAATATAAATTGATTACATGAGTATTAAAGTTTTATTTCTAGGTGAAATAGTTGGAAAACCAGGAACTACTGTTGTTAAGCAATTATTAAAAACCATAAAAGAAAAAGAAGATATAGATTTAGTTATAGCTAACGGAGAAGGTGTTACCAATGGCTTCGGCATTGGTAAGAATCATTCAATAATGATACATAAAATGGGTATTGATATAATAACGGGTGGAGAAAAAATCTATTTTAAAATAGATATGGTTGATTTTATTGATAAAAGCAACTTCATAGTAAGGCCTGCAAATTATCCAATAGCAAATCCTGGTAAGGGAATTCGCTATATTCAAGTAAAAGATAAAAATATTGCAATTGTTAACTTAATGGGTAACTCAGATTTCCCAAGAACTCATCTTCAAAATGCCTTTCTAAGTGCAAATAGCATTGTAGATAACATTAAAGATAACTGCGATATCATCTTGCTACAGTTCCATGCCTCCACCACTGCAGAAAAAAACACAATGGCTTATTTATTGGATGGAAGAGTTTCAGCTGTTATTGGAACCCATTGCAAAGCTTTAACAAGTGATGAGCGTATACTAAAAAATGGTACAGCTTATATAAGTGATAACGGCATGGTTGGTTCTACAATCAGCGTTGGTGGCTTTGAAGCAAATAATGAAATTGAAAAAATTATGAGCTCAATACCAAGACGATCCAAAGAATCTTGGGAGGGCTTGGAACTGCAGGGTGTTATCGTCGAAATTGGCGATGACAATAAAGCTATAGATATTAAAAGAATTCGAATGGGTTGTGAAAATCCTACAAGGTAAAAAAATAAAATGTACGAGACAGTCGAGGTTGTAAAAAAAAATATTGAAAATCATATCATAGAGGTAACCTGTCCAAGAACCATATGCGAGAATTGCTCTGGTAGCACCTTCTGCAATGTAAAAGGAAAAACCTTTGAAGCTTTTGTTCCTTCAGAATTTGAAGAAATTCAAATTGGAGATAAAGCACGACTTTTTCTTCCTACTAAAAGGACTATTAGTTCAACATTCATAACACTTATGATTCCATTATTATGCTTCCCACTTTTCTATCTAATATTTCCATTTAAAGGTGATTTAATGCACTTCCTTATGGGTATACTTGGCATAGTAGCAGGATTTGGTGGTGTAGCACTATATTTTAAAAAGACAAAGCTACATTATATTCCATCTGTTTCCTACATATATGGTAAGGATGAATCATTTTATGAACCAGAAGATTTAGAACTATTCAACGAACTTGATAAATAAATAAAGTTATAATGAAATCCTTAGTAAAGAACAAAAAACTATTATTACTGACTTTATTGATATTACTGACTCTTTTTTCCTGTTCCTTCACAGAAGATGAAAAGGATAAAAAAGATCCAGCTGTACATCCTGATTTGTCACTGTACAATACAACCTATAAAATTGGTCGTTCTGAGGGTAATCCTTTTATAATTGAAGCCGATGAAATTGATTTATACAAAAAGGACCATAAGGCACTAGGTAAAGGAATTTCCTTTACAAGATATAATGATGATGGTGAACTTGATTTAATAGGAACTTGTGATTCAATAGATATTGATACAAAAGATGAAGATGCTACACTAACAGGTAATGTTAACCTAAATATTAAAAAAGAAGGATTGCTTGTGCAAAGCCTACAGATTCAATGGGACAGTGCAACCTCCATTCTTGATACTGGAGATGGAGAGGTTACTGTTTTTTGGGATGATGGAAACACAATAGAAGGAAAAGGTTTTACTGCAAACCTTAGAACAAGGGTGTTTGAACTTGGTAAGATAACAAATGGAATAATCAATGAAAAGAATTAAACTTATACTATTATTACTTATTATATCCTTAGAACTTTTTGCATCTAATATTTCCTTCAAAGGTGGTTATACCAAAATATCCATGAAAGAAGGACTAGAATCAATAACACTGGAAAACCCTGCATTTGTTGAAGTTGATAGTTTGACACTTTCTGCCACAAAGATCTCCCTACTTGGTAAAGCTTATGATAAAATCCAATGTGAAGGAAAGGTAGAGATTGTTGACAGTGAAAAAGGTTTAACAATTCTGTGCCAATCACTTTTCTACGATAGAACATCAAATATAATATCGATAGTAGGTGGCGTTGAAATTGATGATACAATAAATAGTCTTCATTCAACCTCTCTTCAACTAGAATATGATATAGATAAAGGCAAGATGGATATGAGTGTTGAGGTTAAGCTACTTCATATTGCAGATGATGCTGTAATGAAATGTAGTTGTGATACTCTACTTTATGACAGAGAAGGAAATTCTCTTGTGCTTCTTGGAAACTCAACGGTTAATTGGAAAAATGACGAATATAGAGCTGAAGCAATTAGTGTTGATATGGAAAACAATGAAATAACACTTGAAGGTTCAATAGAAGGCACCATAACAAACGACTAAATATGGACACGTAATATTCCTATTACTTATGGTTTCCTTCTTCACTTCATGCTATAATACCTGTGATACTAAGTAAAAGGAGAAAGGTTTTTTACCTTAAATAATATATGAAACATATCCTTGAAATACAGGAATTAGAAAAAAATTATGGTAAGAAAAAAGTTGTAAAAGGAATATCCTTTTCTATGGAAAGTGGCCAAGTTATTGGTCTACTTGGTCCAAATGGAGCTGGTAAAACAACAACTTTCTACATGATTGTAGGCTTCATAAAAACTAATGCTGGTAACATCAAATTAGATGATAAAATAATAACAAAACTTCCTATGCATGAAAGAGCCAAGCTTGGACTTTCCTATCTTCCACAAGAACCTTCTATCTTTAGAAAGCTATCTGTAGAAGATAACATCATGCTTGTTTTGCAAAAACAAGACAATATGAACAAACTACAAAGAGAAAAAAGAAGGGATTATCTTCTTGAAGAATTTGGTTTAAAAAACCTTAGAAAGCAACCTGGATTTACCTTATCAGGTGGAGAGCGAAGAAGAACTGAAATAGCTAGAGCCTTAGCAACTAGCCCTAATTTTCTACTCCTCGATGAACCCTTTGCGGGAATAGATCCAAAGGCTGTATCAGATATCAAGAATGTCATCAAAGAGTTAGCCGCTAAAGGCATTGGCATATTGTTAACAGATCACAATGTTCGTGATACCCTATCGATTACTACATGCTCCCATATTATAAATGAAGGAACCATTTTGATATCCGGCAAGAAAGAAGAATTACTTGCAAATGAAATTGCCAAAGAAATTTATTTTGGTACTGCTTTTGAGGATAATTAAATGGGATTATCACTTACACTTGCTACAAAACAATCATTAAATTTATCACCTCTCATGCTTCAAAGATTGGAGCTAATGGCATTACCTCTTTCTGAACTTCAAGAACTCATTAAAGATGCAGTTGAATCAAATCCTGCATTGGAAATACCTACATCCAAAGATAATTCATGGGAGAATATTACAGAAAAAATCCCAACAAAAAGAAGAGAGGATGATTACTCTGATACGTCAGAATATGGATCTGATCAAAGTGGTGTTTATGACAATGATGGTGGAGATGCAAAGCAACAGTTCATAGAGAATGCCTTAAGTGAGCATGAAACTTTGATGACTCATTTAACAAATCGTCTTCATCTAGATAATCTTTCAAAGGAAGAACAAGAAATTGGAGAACTCCTAATTTCAAACCTAGACAAAGATGGTTTTAATAGAATCCCTCTTGAGTTAATCCTACCTAAAGAAAACAACGTAATATTACACGAAACTGATTTATCATACGATGAAAAAATGGAAATCATTTACAAAATGCAGAAAATTATACAGCAATATGAACCAGTAGGTTGTTGCTGTGATAATTGGAGATCTTCCATTATGGTTCAGGCTATATTTCATAGACTTGAAGCAGAATATCAAGAAGCATTTAAGAAAATGATCGATGATGAACTTGAAAAAGTGAGAGCCAATAAATTAAAAATTGTATGCAAGAATTTACAAATTGATAATGATACACTTGAATACTTTCTATATTTTTTAAAGACATTAACCCCATATCCAGGCTCCTTATATGATAGTGGGATGGAAGAATATATCATTCCAGATCTCGCAATTCACATTATTAATGGTGAAATTGATTTTCACACTAGCTCTACAAACCTTCCAGATTTAAAAATATCAAAGGAATTTGTTGATCTATCATTGGAAGTTGATGACAAAGCAACTAAGCAATATATAAGAGAACAAACAAAAGCTGCAAAGGAGTTAATTGATCAAATAAACATGAGAAATAAAAACTTATTTAAGCTTGGAACTATTTTGATTGAGAAACAGAGTAAATTCTTCTTCAAGGGTTTTAAATATATAAAACCGCTTACACAAAAAGAAGTTGCTGAAGAAATGGGAGTTCATGAAACAACAGTTTCAAGGCTTGCAAATTCAAAGTACATAGAAACAGATTGGGGAATAATAAATGTTAAACAATTATTCTCAAGTGCAATTGAATCTACGGATGGTACTACATCTAAAACAGCAATCAAGGAAATAATCAAAGAAGTTCTTGAAGAACATGAAGGACCTAAGGCCTTAAGTGATCAAAAAATTGCTAATGCACTAAACGACAGAGGTATCTCAATTGCACGTCGTACTGTTACAAAATACAGAAAAGAACTAAATATTGATTCAACATATGTTCGTGGAAATTAAAAATTAATTAAAGACCAAAATAAAGGAGGAAACTGACGTTTCCTCCTCTTTATATTTTAAATAACTATATTTGTTATTAATTTAGTTCTTCATCAATGTCTTCTTCGAAAAGTTCACTCTTTGTCAAAGGTTCTTTACCTTTATTATCGGTAACCTTACCTTTTTCTCTTCTAGCAACTTTAGCAATTTTTTCAATCGATGCAAGTATTCCATCATATAGTTCATAACAGTCTACGCCAATAGCCTTGTGGGTTCCCCAAACAAAATGTAGATGTGAATCTACATGGAATCCTTGACCAACAGTTAAACGCGTCATAACCAATTCAAGGTCATGTAAGTATTCTTCTGCAAAGTCCAATTTCTGAATTTTCTTATTCAAGAACTCTTTTGTCTCTTCACTTGGATTATAATTAACACCTCTAACTATTAAATTCATATATTTATCGCCCTACTTAATAAAGATTTCTCCCTACTAGGGCATCCTCCTATCTTTAAGATGAATGATCCTCAAGGATCATTTTTTTTGACTGTACTTTTATAAAATAATTTTTATAAAAGTAGACTATTATGTTTTGTTATTTATCGTTTTTGGTGTGCCTCTCTTTATTTGTAATCAAACAATATGATTATCTAAATTAAGTAAAACTTTTAAAGTTTTCTCTCATTACCTATATATAAGTTAACCCCAATTCTACCATAAGTCAAATAAAATAAATAATATGATTTTGATAGTAAACAAATACTAAGTTACAAAAAGCATTTTACAAATGTATAGATTATTCTTTTAAAGTTTTAATATATGTGCTATTCTATAATTAAATAGGAGGCTTATATATGACCACTTGCTCAATCCTAGAACTTTTAGATATTGATTTAAAAGAACAGAACAAACTGCAGTTAACTTGTGTTGCAGGACGTAGTGGATTATCTAATAAAATAACCAGCAGTAAGATTAGTAGACCAGGCCTGCCTCTATCTGGTTTCTTTGGATCCTTTGCCGAACAAGCTGTCCAAGTATTTGGACACGGAGAACAAAGTTACATTGATGTATTAGAAAGTAAAGAGGAATATTCAACAATTGAGAATATTTTCTCTAGAAATGTTCCTTGCTGTATTTTTACACATAGATATGCTCCAAGCGAAAAAATAATTGAAATGGCCGAAAAAACGGGTACACCTCTTTTGCAGACATCCTTGCAATCATCTGATTTTACCCGTCACCTATATCAGCTATTGGATGAGATTTTTGCACCTACAAAAACCATCCACGGTGTTCTTGTCGAAGTATATGGAATTGGTGTATTAATTACTGGTGATAGTGGCGTTGGAAAAAGCGAAACTGCTCTTGAGTTAATCGAAAGAGGTCACCGATTAATTAGCGATGATACTGTAAAAATTAGAAATTTAGGTAGTACTTATTTGATAGGTTCTGGTGAAAATCCAGTTCTTGCACATCACATGGAAATAAGAGGTATTGGTATCATCAATTTAGCAAACATCTTTGGTGTTGGAGCTATTAGAGAAAAAAAACAGATACAATTAATGGTACATTTAGAAGAATGGGATTCATCAAAAACATACGACAGAGTTGGTGAGGATACCATGAGCGAAACACTTCTTGGTATTTCAGTTGCAAAGTTGGTCATCCCTGTTAAACCTGGACGAAACATACCAATTATCATCGAAACTGCAGCTAGAAACGAACGACTTAAACAACTTGGCTATTATTCTGCAAAAGAATTTGATCAAAATGTATTAAAATGGTTTGAAAGTGAAGCAGCAAGAAAAATGTACTATATTAACGAGGAGAACACATAATATGGTGTCTAAAGAACTTATGGTCTGCAACCGAGCAGGTATTCATGCACGTCCTGCGGCTATGATTGTCAAAGTAGCAAATAAATTTAAAAGTAATCTTTTCATGGAAAAAGAAGATATGAAAATTAATGGAAAATCCATAATGGGAGTAATTACTCTTGGTGCCGGTTATAAAAGTAAAATTCTTGTCTCCTGCGAAGGTGAAGATGAACAAGATATGGTCACCGCAATTGAGAAACTATTTAACAATAGATTCGAAGAGTAATTAGGTTTTTGCTAAGGAGGCAATAAATGAAGAAACTTACGGAAAGACAGATTCAAGTTGCACAATTCATAAGAGACTATACTAGAGAATTCAGGTATAGTCCTTCTGTTAGAGACATCAGTAGTCATTTTAATTTCTCTGTTAAAGCAGCACACGATCATGTTCGAGCCCTAGAAAGTAAAAAAGTCATTAAGACAACTCAAGGTATTTCTCGTTCAATTGAAATAATTGATCCTAGATTTGTTGCATTTCAGGATCTTGTTGAAATTCCTGTTTATGATACAAATGAATCTGGAAATCTCCTTAGCAACCCAGAATATAAAATATCAATTTCAATATCAGCACTCCCTTGTCAAATTGGAGAGGATTTTTTTGCAATTAGAGTATTGGACGATTCTATGAAAGATGCTGGCATATTCTATGGTGATTTAGCAATCATCAAAAAGATAAATTTTGCAAATGATGGACAGATAGTACTAGCAGATATTCCTGAAATTGGTTTAACATTGAAATATTATCATGCAGGTGAAGATAGAGTTACACTACTTCCAGCTAACAGTGCCTATAATCCAATTTATACAACACAACTTCAAATCTCTGGAACTCTTGCTATGATATCAAGAGTGTATAAGGACAAATAATCAGTGAGTAGTAGAGTCTACCTTCTGCTTGGTCCAGAAAAAGGACAAAAGCAGGAAACAATCAATAGAATAAGAGAAACTTTAAATAAGGAATTTGGGGAGCAGATTGAATATTCAAAATATTATGCATTTGATGATAACAATGATCAGATGTACATTGATTTGAATAATATCAGTCTCTTTTCTCCGCATAGCCTTATTGTTTTACATAATATTGATGCCTTAAAAGCACCTGATGTTAGCAACATCTTGAAATATCTAGAGCATCCAAATGAATCATCTACATTCATTTTGGTTAGTGATGAATTCTCCATTAAAAGCAGTGCATCAAAAATTGTGACTAAACTTAAAAAAGAAACAACAATATTTTGGGGGCTTCAAGAGAATCAATTATTTGGATGGGTTAAATCGTTCTTCAGAAAAAATAAACTACAAATAGATGATAATGCTGTTCAATACATATTGGATCAAACAGATAACGATACTTTAGAATTAAAGATCATCTGCAATCAACTTTCTTTCTATTTCAGTGTTAACAAAAAAAACAACATAATTTGTGAGGATGATATTGAAACATTTGTACATCATAGCAAAAGTGAAAATGCATTTTCGCTCTTTTCAGCAATTGCACAAGCAAAGCTAGATGATGCACTTGAGATTGCAACAGTTCTACTTGAAAGAGATAACACATCAAGATATACACTTGTTCCAGGCCTACTTTGGTCCTTTAGAAGATTGATATCTATTTCTGATTTATGCTCTCAAGGATATTCCCCAAGCCAGGCATTCGGCAAGGCAAAGGTCTTTGAAAGACCAAATGCAATTCGCTCTAAAAAGGATCAAATAATTTATTCTTCAGCACTTAAAAACTATAGCTATGAAGATCTCAAACGAATACTTAAAACACTGCTAGAAGCTGATATAGACATTAGAACTTCCAGCACAGATACTGTAAAAATATATGTGGAGAAACTTTTATACACAATAATAGTTAAAAAAGGAAAAGAAATGAGTAAAATTCAAATAGCTTCATTCAAAAGAACCCTTTAAAAAAAGCAAATTCAAAAAGGGTCACAGCAAAATAGATTTTTTTCTTTTATCCAAGCTATTTCAAACTTTATATGGAGTAATACATTTTCTAGAACTTCCATTATTTTCTAAAAAGAAAATATAAAATTACCCAATATGATAGGTATATAACATATATTATTATTTATTTATTTTTGTTGCTTTATGACTAATATTCCTGTAAAATTACAATAATTGTAAATAACTGTTTATTGGTTACCTAATTATTTATAATAATAAATATTAAGTTTCCTTATTATATTTTAAAATTCTCTATTTTAAGAGTACAAAATGAATAAATTTTGAAATTTGAATTAAGTTACTTGATACGTTCAAGTTTAAGCACTAGTAAACCTGTCCCTGTAGTTTTTCGATTGGATATTCTAGCTACAACAGGGATTAACAAAGCTCTTATCTTGATTGATTTTTAAACTAGCTAAAGTGATATAACTTTAATCTATTGTGCTTAATGTGCAGATGAGGAACACCTTTATAAGATATTCAAACACCAAAACCTATGCTCAGATTGCGTAAATACTCAGTAGTTTTACTAAACAAAGTTTTATTACTTGGATTAACCAAAATTTGATTTTATGTTTATTATGCATCTAGAATAAGAATTTATTTTAAAGATAGATTAAGGGCAAAAATGATTTAGTTACAAGAAAAAGTTTTATCACCATATATGAAAAAAACTTATACACCAATAACGTGGTAGCTAATTTCTAAAATTAAGTAACAGGGTACATATAAAGATTTTACAGCAAATATTGAAATTGCTAAAAGGCTTTAAGTGAATAATTACTAAAATGATATAAAAAGTAGAACCTACAAAGGAGTAGGCGTAATTTAAAAAAAAAGAGGTGAGTTTTATGAAGAAAACATTAAGTATATTATTAATTGCAGTAGTTTCATTAACATTATTTTCAAGTTGCTCGAGTTATAATAAAACAAAAGAACAAGCCTTAAAAAACAGTCAGGCTGCAGATAAGGCAAATTCTATGATGAACTCTTCATTTGATAGATCCAACAGTGATGGTTTTTTTGACTAAAAGATAATTTAATAAAAGAAGTCATTATTACAAAACAAAAAATATTAAAACTAATAGCAAAATTCCTGTTATTAAGATGTTAAATTAAGTCTTTATCTTTCAATATTTCAGAACATTCTGAAATAACAAGAAAAAGCGGTTCTTATGGTACAACTCTAAAACTCCTGTTTACTGAAATAGTTGCTATGAAAATAAAATGGAACCTTAATAAACAAAAATGAGTGAGCAATCAGGTAAAACTAGCACACTTATAATCTCGAGATGTTGTATTTATGAATTTTAGGAAAATTAAATATACCATCTTATAAGGCATCAGCTAAACTTAAGCAATGAAGGTTGATATACTTTTATATGCTATAAAGAAAAATATTAAAAAGATTCAAATAAATAGGAAAGGAAAGAATTATGAAAAAAAGATTACTATTGTTATTATGTGTGGCGAGTGTGTTTATGTTAACTAGTTGTGCTTCAACTTATTCTGTAGATAGAGTAAGCAAGGATACCATTATTGATCTTTCAGGTAACTGGAATGATACAGATATAAATATTGTCACTTCATCCTTAATTGATAGCTGTTTATCTTCCGCTTGGATTAATCGTTATCAGATGAATAACAAAGGAAATATTCCAACCATCATCGTTGGTACTATAAAGAACAAAAGCAGTGAACATATTGATACAACTATAATCAGCAAGAAAATTGAATTAGCTCTTGTTAAGAGCGGAAAAGCTGCTACAGTAGCAGATTTTGGCAATAAAGATGAACTTAGAGCTGAAAAGTTGGATCAGCAATATAATTCTAGTGTTGAAACTGCAGCTGAGTTAGGAGAGGAGTTCGGAGCAGATTTTATTCTACAGGGAAGTGTTAAAACAAACATTGATAGTATCGGTGGAAAAACTGTTAGAACCTACTATGTAGACTTAGAGTTAATCGATATTCAAAGTAGCCAAAAAGTATGGCTTGATGAAGATACTGTAAAAAAATTAATAAAACAATCAAAGTACTCCTACTAGAATTAAAGGTAAAAAAGACATGAAAAAACTATTACTTTGCCTAAGTGCTTTATTTCTTATGGTTAGCTGTGCAACAACAGTAAAACAAGACATGAGTCCTTCTTGGATTAATTATACCTATGATATTGCTATAACAAGGAACTCATATATTGCTGCTGTGGGGACTGGTACAACAAAAGAAGCAGCTGAAAAGAGTGCTAAGCTATCTCTTTCTCAAGTATTTAGTACTTCTGTTACGAGTTTACAAAAGCAATTTATAAGTGAAGATATCTCGGGTAATACTTCAAATTATCAATCAAATGATGAGTACTTTACCCAACTTGAAGATATGCAAGGTTTGGAAGTTCATGATGTTTATCTTGGTGAGAATAAAACTTATTGGGTTAGAGTAGTTTTGAATAAGCAACGAGCAATTGCTAATATCAATGGTGGTTTGATCTCTCAAAGAAATGAGATTCAAACCCTTCTTGAACGAAGTAAGGAGAGTAGTAATCCCTTTGAAAAGCATAGATATCTTTCTCGTGCATTAAAAATTGCAATACAAATACAACCATCCATTGATCAACTTTCAGTTCTTAGTGGATATTCACAGTCTTCTCCTGTAGTATCACTGAAAGACAGCATTAACCAAATTCAAAAGGATCTTATTGTAAAATTCGATTTAACAAATGTTTCAAATGATCTCAAAGATAAAGTTGAAGCACAAGTTGGCGATACATTACAAGCAAAGGGATTTACCATTAGTGATTCTGCAGCAGCTACTGCAATTCTTGGCTATGGTGAAACCCTAGAAGAAAAAGATAACCTTTTCTATTGCAACAATGATTTTACCTATGAGATAAAGAGTGAAGGTAAGATTCTGTCAACATTTACAAACTCTTCCCGTGGGATTGGAATTAATATAACAACAGCCTCCGCTAAAGCTCTACAAAAGAGCTGTGAGGCCTTAGAAAAAGAGTTTTTATAGACTGATTTTTTTCTTTTTAGAAAATTATTGTTAAATTAAAAAAGGAATTGTACAATGAAAAATGTAAAAAAGACAATATTAAACACCCTACTTTTAGGGCTAATTGCCGTAACTTTGACTAGTTGTGCTTCTTCCATGGATTATGATGCGCCGTTACTATTGTATTCAAGTATTAATCCAAATGAAGCTCTTATTGCTTTAACAAGCAATGAAGAAACTTACTTAAAAAATGATGGACCAATAATATATGGACTTAATGCTGGAATGGTAGCCCATACCACTAAAAATTCAATCGAATCTAACTCTTATTTTGATTTAGCAGAAAAATATATAGCCGCTAGCTACACAAAAAGTATTAGTAAAAATGTAGCATCCTACATTATAAGTGAAAATACACGCGACTATGATAGTCCAAACTATGAAGATATCTATACAAATTTATTTAAGTCTCTTAACTACTACAACATGGGCAACACGGAAGATGCTATGGTTGAGATTAGACGGATGAATGATAAGATTAATTACTATCAAAATGAAACTCCACTAAGGGAAGATGATCGAGTTAAATATGAATCTTTTAATTATAAAACAGGAACTTATCCTCCCCTTACAAACTCAGGTTTAGCCCAATATCTTTCTTCTCTTTTCAGCTATGAATATGGAGATGAAAACTACTTTAATGTTTCACTTAAAAAGATAGATAATGCTCTTAAAACAGAGAGAGAATTCTATAATCAAGCAAACTATAAAACACTTGATACACTCCTAACCTTAGACAACAATAAAACAATTGTATCTTTTCTTTCTTTTTCGGGTTTGTCACCTCAAAAAGTACAAACTTCAAGCCGTGGTGCATTACTTTTAGATGGTTATAAAGATCAAGACGGATATTACCATAGAGCTATTTACAATGATATAGTTTATAGTGTACCAATGGTTAGACCCTCGCAGACTGAAGCGGTAAGAGTTACCATAGATGACGAAAAATACCTAATGGAACCATTTGAAAATATTAGCAATATTGCATACTCATCAATGATTAAGAAGTCAAAGGTTGAATACGCAAGGGCTTTTATCAGGATTTTAACGAGAGAAATTGGTAAATCTACTGTTACATATAATGCAGAAGATGATGATGAAAAGGAATTTGCATCATTCTTTTCATTTGCAGTAAATGTTTTTACAGTTGTTAGTGAAAATGCAGATATTAGGTGTTCTCTCTTCTTCCCTGGTGTTTCGTGGATAAGTTGTATTGAAGTAGAACCAGGAATCCATAATATTAAAGTTGATTATTTGGACAGAAAAGGTCGTGTAATTGATACCATATCCTATGAAAACTACAAAGTAGTAAGAGGAAAAGCAAATCTAATAGAAAATGTTAGCCCAAAATAATAACAGAGAAAACAACAAGTTAATAATTATAAAAGCTTATATATATAAATTTATATAAGCTTTTTTACTTTTTATTAAATGTAATTGAAACAAAAATTATAGAAAACTTATAGGTCTAATTTTTGCAATAATCTCTTTGCTACGGTAATAGGAATATTAGCTTTATTTGCTATTTCTTCAGCATTGTGCTGCAATATTTCATCAACAGAACCAAAGGCCTTCATCAATCTTTGTGATCGATCCTTACCAACACCCTTAACATCTTCCAATAATTTAAAGGCAAATTCCTTTGATCTTAAATTTTGATTTGCAGTTGTAGCAAATCTATGACATTCGTCTCTAACGGCAATCAAAACACGAAGTGCTGGAGAGTGCTCTGGAAGAAGTAAGGATTCTCTATCATCAGGGAAAATAATTTCTTCATATCTTTCTGCAAGACCTACTACAGGTATATCAACAAGTCCTAAATCTTCTAGAACCCCACATACTGCATTTACTTGTCCCTTACCACCATCAATTACAATCAATCCAGGTCTTTCAAGGTTGTCATTTAGTACCCTTGAATACCTTCTAGCTGAGGCTTCTCTCATTGCCTCAAAGTCATCAATCTTTCCATTGAGAGTCTTTATATTAAATCTTCTATAATTGGACTTATCTGGATTACCATCTCTAAATGAAATCAAAGAAGCAACAGTAAACTTACCTGAAAGCTGTGCAACATCAAAGCCTTCAATCAAAGTTGGAGTTTTTGGAAGATCCAAAAGGGTTTGTAGTTCTTCAAGCGCTGGAGTATTATCGGTATTTTTAAGTCTTTTCTCAACATCCCTTGAAGCATTCTCCTGTGCCATTCTTAAAACACGATAATGCTTTCCATCTACTGGTACACTTACAGATAATTTACCATTAAATTCTTTTTCAAAATAGGTTGAAAGCAGCTCTCTGTCTATTTGGTGAGAAACATATAATTCAGATGGAAGTTTTTCTCCATCACTGTAATATATCATTAAAAAGTCAAACAAACTATCTGTTTCATCACCAAGGGTTTCACCACGATAAAGAGCCCTACCCATCAACGCTCCATCTCTCAACTGCATAAGAGATATTGTATAAAGAGGACCTCTCATTTCAATTGCAGCATAATCGCGTGCTTCTTGAACAAAATCCTCAACCATTTGGGAGGTTGAAATTGCTAATAAAGATCTCAGAAGATCTCTTTTAGTTGCGGCCAGTTCAAAGTCCAAGGCTTTCGAAGCAACATGCATTTCATTTTCCGTTTGCTTTATAAGCCTATCATTATCTCCACTTAAGAGTTTTTTAATACCAGCTATTGATTTACCATATTCTTCTTTGCTCACCTTTCCACAACAAGGCGCATCACACTTTCCAATATGATAGTATAGACATGGATTTTTTCTTTTCTTCATAGGATACGAGCACTTGATTATCTTATACATCTTATCAACAAGTTCCAGATAGATATCCAGCTGACCTGCAACAGGAAAAGGCCCAAAGTAGGTTGATCCATCATTTATTATACGACGAGTCTTAAAAACCTTAGGAAAATCACCTTTTGTAATTCTTATAACTGGATAGCTCTTACCATCCTTCAAATCAATATTATAGTGTGGATTGTATTTTTTGATTAGGTTGTTTTCAAGCACAAGTGCTTCATATTCATTACCTGTAATGATATGTTCTATTCTTACTATTTTCTTTACAAGAGCAGTTGTTTTTGGATCTCGATTTGGAAGGAAATAACTTATAACCCGACGTTTTAAATTCTTTGCCTTACCTATATAAATAATTTTTTTCTTGTCATTGAACATCAAATAAACTCCACTTGAGGAAGGCAATGCTTTTGCCTGCTCACGTGGAGGTAAAAATTGTTCTTTAACACTGGAACCTAAAGAAGTAACTTCTGATGTATCGTTGTTATCATATCTCATTTGTTACTCCTGCAGTTTTATTTATTTAAGCTTTTCTTCAAAAATTTCCTTTGAACGGCCCTTTAAAGGACACTCGTTCCCCTTCAACATTTCTTTTATAGCTTCGCTTTCTTTTAACGAGAAAGTAGTTGCACCAAGGTTGTTATCTTTAAAAGCTTCTGTTGCAATTGGACAAACTTTATCAACAATATCTAAAATAACATTTGCATATTCTTGAATTTCATATTGCGCATGAGCATCGCATCTTAATTTTAAAAAGTGGAAAAGATTTCTTAAATCCATGCTCCAATACATTTCAGTATACATTGATAGGGGTAAATCTATTCTTGATAATTCTCTGGCAATTCCATTATCTAACATGTCATGATAATTCTTAAAGATCAATTCATGATTCGCATCGAATTTATCCATAACATCTTTTGCTAAAGCATCATCGACCATTGCATCTTCTCGACCTTGACGATTACTTTCGCTCTGCTTGTTGATATGTTCTCTATCGGGACGATATACTTCATCCGCCATTATTGAATATCTACCTGAAATTTCATTCATTTTAGCTGTTCTATGTCGTACCCATTGTCTTGCAACAAAAATAGGCATTTTAACATGGAAAGTAAAGCTAACCATTTCAAAAGGAGAGGAGTGATCATTTCTCATTAAGTAATTGATTAAGCCTTTATCTTGTCTATAACTTTTTGTTCCTTCACCATAAGAAATACGAGCAGCCTGTACAATTCTATCATCATTACCACAATAATCTACCAATCTTACGAAACCATGATCCAATACAGGATATTCTTTGTCTAAAATTGCTTCAGCTGCTTCACTAATACTGTGTGCCATTTGTTACCTCTTATATTCTTTTTTATATATAATATTTTATATATCTTTCTAATTAAATTTTTTTCCGGTTTACTTTATAACAGATTTAGGCGACCAAGTAATAGCCCCAAACCTACTGAATTAGCAGTTTCTGTTCTAAGTACCCTGCTTCCAATTGTTTTTGCTTCAAATCCATTTTCAAGTAAAAGATTTCTCTCTCTGTCGGTATAACCTCTTTCAGGACCAACAGACAATACCGTTTTAGTTTTATTTTTATCACAAGTCCATGAACTAAGTTTATCAGATTTTAAAACATTATCAAGTAATATTTTATTATATGATGAATCAAAGTACTTAACCGCTTCATCGAGAGAAGCAGTAAATATTACCTCACTCATACCAGTTTGTGCTGCTTGCATAGCACCCTCAAATAAAACCTTTTTATAATCACCATTTATGTAGAAGTTTGCCTTGGTATATGATTTTTCAGTTAAATCTGCTCCAGTAATTATTATTTTCTCAACGCCAAGGCATACTGCCTCTCTTAGTATCCTTTTCATGCATATAGGTCTTACCTGTGATACAAGAAGTGTTACAGGAAACAAATCTTTTGAACTATAATCTAAAGCATGAAAGGTGAATTCAATTTCATCATCATCAATTGCAGTTATTAAGGCTTCACCTTTTGGACCATTGATTTCACCACAACTAAAAACATCACCAATATTAAGATGAAGAATCTTTTTAATATGTCGAGCTCTTTCATCTTTTTGTGATAGTATATTTTTCTCATTTAACTTTTCAAATAGGATTATATTCATGTCTATGATATTACCATAAATCATAAAAGTAAAAAATATTCTCAACTATAATAACCCGATTTTTTGTGTAACTAATATAATAATTTTACTAATTACAAAAAAGTGGTGAAAAACATTACTTGCCCTCACCACCGTAAATTTACATTATATAATTAATAAAATCTTTTAAGTACTATTTTCCACTTCTTCCATAACGAAGAATTGCATCGCTTAGTCTAGCACATCTCCAATCTTCTAAATCAAGAGAAGATAATCTCCAGCTCCAATTTGAACTACCACAGGTTGAAGGAGTGTTCATTCTTCCATCACTGTTTAACTCCAAAAAGTCTTGCATTGGAAATATTGCCCATTGGCTGTTGCTCTCCATCATGTAGCGCATCATTTGCCATACAACGTCTTCATCACTGCATTGGAAATATCTTCGAACAAGATCTTTTGTTGCATCATTCAATTTATCATACCAACTACGTGTAGTATCATTATCGTGTGTTCCAGTATAAACCACACTATTTTGAATGCAGTTATGAGGAAGATATAAATTTGATGCATCAAAACAACCTTCATCATTAAAGCCAAAAGCAAATTGTAAGATTTTCATTCCTGGTAATTTATTGTTGTCTCGCAATTCTTCAACATCATCTGTTATAATTCCAAGATCTTCAGCAATAATAGGTAACTCACCAAATTCTTTTTTAAGAATATTAAGCAATTGCTGCCCTGGAGATGGAACCCATCGACCATTCATTGCGGTCTTTTCATGTGCTTCAACTTCCCAATAAGCTGAAAGGCCTCTGAAATGATCAATTCTTATTATATCACAATTCTTTAATATACCACCAATGCGCTTTGCCCACCAGTTGAATTCTGTTTGCAGGTGCTGATCCCAATCATAAACAGGATTACCCCAAAGCTGTCCAGTATCAGAGAAGGCATCAGGAGGAACACCTGATGAATATATTTGATGATAATTTTCATCCATTTTAAATAATTCAGGATGAGTCCAAGCATCAACACTATCTGGAGCAACAAAGATTGGTACATCTCCAATAATTTTAATATCATTATCATTGGAATATTTTTTAATAGCTTGCCATTGTTTATCAAAGAAAAATTGAAGAACCTTAACTTCCTCTATTTCCTTTGCATATTTTTTTGTAAGTCTTGAAATTTCTTTTTTGTCTCTAATCTTTATCTTTTCATCCCAGATTTCAAACCATCGAGAATCATTGTAAATAGAACACAGAACATTGTAGAGAGCATAATCATCAAGCCAATAAATGTTGGCTTTGCAAAACTCTTTATACAATTCATCTTCAGATTTTATTTTATTTACCATAAAAAATTTAGCGGCTTTTTTTAAAAGAGGTTCTTTAAAAGCTCTCACATTCTCATAATCAACTCTTTGACTTTTATCAAAGGGATCTAAAAGGGCATCAGATAAATCAAGATATCCATCTGCAGCCAATTCATTTAAATCAATCAAAAGCTCATTACCAGCAAATGTAGATCTTGCAGCATAGGGAGAATCACCATAACCAGTGGGTCCTAAGGGTAAAATCTGCCATAAGGTAATATTCATTTTCTTAAGGGTATCAATAAAGCTTTTAGCTGTATCTCCCAAACTACCAATTCCATGATTGGAGGGTAATGATGTTGGATGCATTAATACACCACAATTTCTTATTGTTGTCTTCATAATTAGCATTATAATAAATATAAATATTTTTATCTATCTTTTAGTAAACCGTTTTAGTACTTTTTGAAAAAATTATATATTAATCAGTAAATCATTCATTTATTATGACAAATTGAAAGTTATTACCCCTACCTCGCATTGAATAGATGAAAATTTAATACAATTATATCAATCATGGTCCTTATTGTTTTTTTATGAAATTTAAGATATAATACTGGCATGATAGAAAGTAACAATGAAACAAAATTTATAGTCGGCGAGCATGTTGTATATCCCCTACAAGGTGTTGGAATTGTAAAGAGAATTGAAGAGAGAGATTTTAGAGGAACACTCACATTATATTATGTAATCTTTCTTGATATTTCAGATATGACAGTAATGATCCCTGTAGATAAAGCAGAGGGTATGGGAATTAGAGCTATTGTAGAACCTGCAGAAGCTAAAAAAGCAATCGACGCAATTTCAAAAGAATACACACCTATTCCAATTGATTGGAAGGCTCGTTATCAAATGAATGTTGATTTATTAAAAGAAGGTTCTGTTGGTTCTATTTCTCAAGTAGTTCAAACACTTTACCATAGAAGTAAGGTAAAAGAATTACCTGTTCAAGAGCGCAGATTATATGAAAGTGCTCTAACAATTTTAATAGATGAAGCTTCCTATTCTTTAGATAAGGAAAAAAGTGACATCGAATTATTGATTTTCTCAAAGTTGGAATAAGAATATGACATTCCCTTCATTCGCTGTAGTAATTACTGCAGCTGGTAAAAGTGAAAGATTCAACACCAACGACGAACAAACAGTAAAAAAAGAATACTTAAAGATAGAGGATCATACAGTTCTCTATCGTTCTATTGTGCCATTTTTAAATGTCCCAAATTTACAAGCAATCGTAGTTACATGTCCTGTGGATCTTAAAGAAGAATGTGTTGTTGCACTTGAAGAACTTGGAACTAAATCTCCAGTTCCTCTAGTAATAACAAACGGAGGCTCCTCTCGTCAGGAATCCGTCCACAACGCATTGGCATTAATTAATAATCTTGACCTTGGGGTTGAGTTTGTTGCAATTCATGATGGAGCTAGATGTTATTTAACAACTGAGTTAGTAATCTCTACAATTGCAACAGCAAATGTCTATGGTGCAGCCGCTCCTGCTCAGATTATTACCGACTCAATAAAAGAAGTTGATCAAAATGGTGTTATGATTAAAAGCTATGATAGAAAAAGTATTGTAACAGTTCAAACTCCACAAGTATTCCACTTCCCCGAAATATTGCAGGCTCACCAAGCTACAAATGAAGATAAAAAGTATTATGATGATACAGAAATATTTTCAGATTTTGGCTTGAAGGTTGGTATTTGCCAAGGTGATCCAAAAAACAAAAAAATTACATACCTTCAAGATATTCCAGATGCAGAAAAGCAGATTAAAGAATATATAAAGGCAAGAGATGAAGGAATGAAAAAGGCTAAAATCGATAAAGAATTTAGATCTTACATTAACAACATCTCACCAATTAATAAAGATACTAAATAAAGGTTTATTTATGAAGATAGGACAAGGCTGGGATTTACATAGATTGGAATCAAATCTTCCTTTAACTCTTGGTGGCATTGTTATTCCATCAGATAAAGGCGAGATTGCACACAGTGATGGTGATGTTTTAATACATGCAATTATAGATTCAATACTTGGGGCCACATGCAATGAAGATATTGGAGCTAAGTTTCCAGATACTGATTCTAGATACGATAGATGCAGCAGCCTTGATTTATTGCATAAAACGCTAGCCTTTAAAAGTGTTGATATAATAAATTTAGATTGTACCATTATTCTGCAAAAACCAAAACTAAGACCCTATATTGATGACATTAGGCAAAATATAGCCAAGGCAATGAACCTACCAATCAATAAAGTATCGATTAAAGCTAAAACAGCTGAAGGTATTTTAAAGGAAGTTGGAAGTGGCGATGCTATAATAGCTCAGGCTATTGTCTTACTTGAAGAAGCAGATGCTGATATGTGGTTATAATTTATTTACAATCTAAAATATGTACAAAAAAGATGAGATACACAGGAAGTATCACATCTTTTTTTATTTATTGAAAGGTCTAATAAAAGCTCTCCGCAAAGGAAGAGCTTTCTATCAAAAGTTACTTGGAAATTAACATTGTTTTTGGATCCAAACAAACCCCCATCAGTTTAGTCATATTTTTATCATGTTCTTTTACAAGAGTCATAACTACTTTGTCTTTTGCTTCATCCATCTTCAAACCAATTAATGTATCAACTACAGCTATATAAGGTCCAATTGAATCAGGAATACCATATTCATTGTAAACCACATCTTTTCTAACTGGAGATACACTGAACCAAACTTCAACATTCAGTTTTTTAGCGAAAGCTTTTATTTTTCTTGCATCACCTACATTCGCACTGGTTAACTTATAACCATCAAATAAGATTGTATCAGCTTTAAAAGAACCGTGCTTAATTAATGTTTCCAAACTAGTTAGAACTTTGTCGATTGAAACACTATCTTGAGAGAAGTTCATTACAACACGATTAGCTAGAATATCATTGTATACCTTAGAAGAATCGTCAATTCCCTTGTTTTCAGAAATTGCTTCAAATACTTCTTTGTACCAATTTATAACATGTTCAACGTTTCCACTAAAAGAAACATGAATTACTTGTTCACCTCGTAATAATTTATCAGTAGCAAGATGAACCAAACAAGCTGTCTTTCCTACTCCATGACGAGAAACTAAAACACCTAAATTTCCACGACCTAGGCCGCCGCCAATAGACTCTTCGAAAACACGAAGGGGACTATTTTTTATGAACTCTTGAATTTCCATGTATTTATACCTCCAAAACTTTTGATATCTATATTATAGCACATTTTTTTAAGTTAGGGAAAATATGTTTCATATATATTAATTTTGTACCATATAAACTCGCCAAATTTTATTGCTTTTTTACATAAAGTAGTATATCTCAAGGAAATAGAAAAAAATTATGGCAGCAAAATAAAATAAAAAAATCAGTAAAATATTTAGAAAAATGATTCCTAGCTATAAAATTTTACAAAAACAAAAAAAACGAACCCACAATTAAGTAGATTCGTTTTTATATTTAGAGTCCTAGACTATTTTCTATTAGCTTCAGCTCTTTCTTTTTGATATTTTTCTTTTAATTCAGTTGAAACACTTACTGGTACCTTTCCGTATTTAGAAAGTTCCATTGAGAATTCAGCTTTACCTTGAGACATAGAACGAAGAACTGTTGAATATCCAAACATCTCAGATAAAGGAACATCAGCAATAACTGTAGTTGATACGCCTTCTTCTTGTGAAGAAATAATAATACCACGTCTTTGGTTAACTGATCCAAAAATATTACCTTGGAATTCAGTAGGTCCTGTTATTTCAACATTCATGATAGGTTCAAGAATAACTGGTTTAGCAGCATCATAAGCAGAACGGAAAGCATTAAGAGAAGCTGTCATGAAAGCCATATCAGAGGAATCAACTGGATGCCAAGCACCATCATTAATAACTGCACGAATATTAACAACAGGGAATCCGATTTGAGTACCTTTTTCCATAGCCATTTTGAAGCCCTTATTACAAGATTGAATATATTCACTTGGAATAGATCCACCCTTAATATTGTCTACAAATTCATAAGTTTTGTTCTCATCATCATCTGCATCTTTTACTAAAGGTTCAATATAACCAGCAACACGTGCAAATTGTCCAGAACCACCAGTTTGTTTCTTGTGTGAATAGTTAAATTCTGATTTTCGAGAAATTGCTTCTCTGTAAGCTACTTCTGGTTTACCAACAATAACTTCAGCTTTATATTCTCTTTTCATTCTTTCAACATAAACTTCTAAATGCAATTCACCCATACCTTGTATGATGGTTTGATTGGATTCTTTGTCAACATAAGTTCTGAATGTAGGATCTTCTTTTGTAAATCTATTAAGAGCCTTAGCCATGTTACCAGAAGCTAATTTATCAACAGGTTCAATTGAAAGAGAGATAACAGGATTGGGAACAAACATAGAAGTCATTGAATAGTTCAATGAAGGATCACAGAAAGTATCACCAGAAGCACAATCAACACCGAATAAAGCTGCAATTTGACCACAACCTGCTTCTGTTAAATCTTCTGTTTCATTTGAGTGCATCTTAATTAAACGACCAACTTTAAACTTTTTAAGTGATCGAGTATTAATTAATTCTGCACCCTTCTTAAGTGTACCTTGATATACACGAATATATGTTAGCTGACCGTATTGACCATCTTCTAACTTAAATCCAAGTGCTACTGTAGGTAATTCACTGTCGGAAGGAAGAGTTACTTCTTTTTCTTCATCATCAAGATCTAAAGCCTTATTTTCAACATCTGTTGGACAAGGTAGGAAAGCACTAACTGCATCAAGTAGTGGTGGGATACCCTTATTTTTATAAGCTGAACCAACGAATACAGGACAAAGTGTAAGAGCAATTGTTGCTTTACGAATAGCTTTAACTAAAATTTCTTTTGTTACAGCTTCTTCTAGCATTGCTTCCATTAAATCATCATCAACCAATGATACAACATCTAATAGTTCATCTTTCTTTTCTTTAGCTTCCTCAAGTAATTCTGCAGGAATCTCAGCATAACGAGGTTGGATTAAATCATCACCTGCATCAAAGTAGATTGCCTTCATGTCGATTAGATCAACAACACCTTCAAGCTTATCTTCAAGACCAATTGGAATTTGCATCATTGCAGCGTTAAGACCTAATTTATTAATTAATTGATCTTTAACTTTGTACGGATTGGCACCAGCTCTATCACATTTGTTAATATATGCAATTCTTGGTACGTTATAACGCTTCATCTGTCTATCGACTGTGATAGATTGTGATTGAACACCTGAAACAGAATCAAGGATAAGTATAGCTCCATCAAGAACACGAAGAGCTCTTTCAACTTCAATTGTAAAGTCAACGTGACCTGGAGTATCAATAATGTTGATTTCTTTGTCTTTCCATGTAACGTTTGTTGCAGCTGAGCAAATGGTAATACCACGTTCTTTTTCTAGTTCCATGCTATCCATAGTAGCACCAACACCATCTTTACCATGAACTTCATGGATTGCATGAATCTTGTTACAATAGTATAGGATACGTTCTGTTAATGTAGTTTTACCGGAGTCAATGTGTGCACTGATACCGATGTTTCTCATGTTAGATAGGTCACTCATAAATATAGCCTCTTAATTAGTAGAATATGATTGAGTTGCAAATATCATCTGCAACATAATTTAAAATTTTTAATTCAGTATACGTCAACAATTTAAAAAAATCACTGCGCAACGTTCGGATAATATTACATTGAACAACTTTTTTCAATCCTTAATAGCTATTTTTTTTTGTTTAGTCTTTATTTTAGTAAAAATCAGTGCTAGAATAAGTTATTATGAAAACTATATTTGAAAAAATCATCGATGGAGAAATTCCATCTGTTAAAATCCATGAAGATGAATATTGCATTGTAATCATGGATATTAACCCTATAAGGAAGGGTCATTGTCTTGTTATAAGCAAAAAGCCCTATCCAATTCTAACTGAATGTCCTGCAGATTTATTATGTCATCTAATGGTTGTAGCTCAAAAAGCAGATCAAAATTTACGTGATAAATTACACTGTGATGGAACAAATCTAATAATAAATAATGGCTCTGCTGCCAATCAAGCTGTCCCACATTTACATATTCACATCATGCCACGTTTTAAAAATGACGGTGTCACAGTAGCTGTCCCTCATGAAAAATATACAGAGGGTGAGATGATTAAACTTGGTTATTCATTGGAATTTTAAGTATTGCTCTTTAGGAGACAAGCATCGTGTTTGCCTCACCTTGCACCAAATATAAAAATATATTACAAAACAAAAAGAACAACAAATGTTTCCACAATACCCATATTATGCTTTTAATATCCCAGCTCTAATTATCTGTTCATCAGTGCTGATTCTTTATTTGTCTTTAAATAAAATTAAAAAACCGAATCATAACTTTTTATTCATTTATATAGTGCTCTGTTTTTTATCAATTTTTACAAACATGGCAATAACAAAAACTTCTATTATAAACAATTCTATAGGTCAAAAATCTTTACATTTATTGTATAACCTGTATTATTTGATTGCTATACTAAAGGGGTCCATTGTTTATTTATATATTAATAAAAGGCTGGCTCTAAATTCACGATTCCTTATTTATTATTTATCCATTCCTGCCTACATTGCTATTTTAATGATTATAAGCAACAAAAATACTCATTATTTATACTTTTTTGCTGGTAAAAAAATAGTTCATGGGCCTCTCTTTTTATTGATGTACTTGCACTATGTTGCTTATACAGTTGCATTTTCATACATTGCAATTAAAAGAAAAATAAATTATGCAAGGAACACCAAGGTTTTTATTGGTCTATATTTTCTATATTTTGCCTCCCTCAGTTTTATTGTGTTGTTCACAACAGATATTCAACCAATAAATATGCTCTCCTCGATGCTTCTTCTTTTAATATTCATAATTCTTGAAACACCACTACTTCAAGAGAATACAAGAACAGGAATGCTTAATCGAAATAGCTTTGATAACTATGTAAATACACTTGATACAGAACATGTTAAATTTATTCTCGTAAAGATAAAAAACATTGAAATAATTAACACCTTTGAACCAGAAAAGAATGTAACAAATGGTTATCACAAAGCAATCAAAATGGCAAAAAAGGAATTTCCCAAAACCTTCTACTATAGTCTAACATCCTCAATTCTAGCAGTTGCAATCCCTACTTCAATTCAAACATCTCTTTTTACAAACTTTCTTATAACAAAACTTAATGAGCACAAGACCATAGATCAAAATGCAGCACCTCTTTCATTTATTTTTGCAGAAAGTGATCCCTTTCAATTATTTAAGAATGCAAACTCATTAAACTATGCAATTTTGTATGGTATAAATCTCCTTGAAAAGGTAAAGGTACCAACAAGATGCTATTTATTAACCCAGGAAGAAAGTGAGCTATATATTAGAAGACAAAAAATATACAAAGAACTTCATTATGCAATATCCCAGAATCAAATAGAACTAAGAATACAACCCGTATACGATGTTAAAAAGAAAACAATAGTAAAAGGAGAGGTTTTAGCTAGACTTCAAATTCCAGGTATTGGATATGTTCCAAGCACTGAGTTCATTGCAATGGCAGAAAACAATGGTTCCATCAATGAATTTGGATTGTCAGTATTCAATGAATTATGTCACCTATTTAACACTGTAAAGCTAACAATTGAACAACTATCATTTAATATATCAATGTTCCACTTTATGCAGCCATCTCTTCCCAGTGACCTATTAAAGATAGTTAAACAAAATAACATTGATCCAAAGTTAATAATTATTGAAATAACGGAAACAAGCAAAGTTCTTGATTGGAAGATCTTAAAGAAGAACATGCAGCTATTGAAAGCTGAAGGCTTTACCCTCTCCCTTGATGATTTTGGAACAGGCTTTGCATCACTTGAATACTTAATATCACTTCCATTTGACATCATCAAGTTTGATCGCAACTTACTTCTTGCAGCTCAGGATAATAAAATGGCTCTTACCGTATTGTCATCAACCATACAGATGGTTAGAGCTTTGGGCTTCATTACAGTAATTGAAGGTGTTGAAACCAAAGAACAAGATAAGTTGGCACATGATGTAGGAATAGACTACATTCAAGGATTTTTATATGGAAGGCCTTTAAATTTGTCTGATTTTGCTAAAATGGTAAATATTTATAAGTAACATTTTATTTTCAATTACTTTCCCAATTTATTTGAGTTATTTACTCAATTTCCTTTTTTTTAGGTCTTCCACGTTTACGTTTAGGTATAACTGGTGCATTTGGGTCAATTATTTTATAGGGTCTTCCTTTTTTTTTGGTAGGTTCTGCCTCTGGTTTTGGTAATAACTCTAGCTTTTGTAATGTCTGTTCGGTATGCTTTGTCATCTTAACAAATAGCCATTTTCCATCCTCTGATGTTCTGGCTTTTTTAGCAGAAGCTAATTCTCTCATTATATCTTCATAAGACATCTTTTTTAAAAGTCCTGTTTCATCAAATTTGTTTATCAGCCTCACTGTCATATTGCTAGCAAAAAAATTAAATAATCCTTGGCCAATTAATGAATATGTTGAATCCACCTTTGTTTCATTTAAAACTAATCCTTGTTTATAATATCTAAAGCACTCGTGTATTAACCATCTTTTTTCATAGAGCTTAATAATTAATTTAGGATCTTCGTCTATATTAGACTCAAATATGATATTTCCAAACCTTTCTTTCTTTTGTTTTCTATCAGCTGCATTGTATACTTTCCCTTTATTGTTTTCAAAATATTCTGCTTCTTCTTTTTCAGCTCTTTCTCTATCATAAAACGAATAAAGATAATAATTAGATACCTTTTCTTTCTTATATAATACATCTTTATCCTTATCATCAAGCATTCCCGTATATTTGTACATAGAATTATCTTTAATGCGTTTATCACTCCATTTAATAGGATTGATCCAACACAAATTAGGATTTTCCTTGAATATTTTTTCAGCTTGCTTTTTAGAAATTCCTTTATCGCCCATGAGAATACCTTGTTTAACATCATACTCTTCAAGAAAATCTTCATAGGAGCGAGAGTCTATCATGTTGCCACTATAGACCTTAGAGCAGATTGGCTCCTTTGTATCAAAATCATACGCAAAGAGTATTGAAATATCTTTAGTTCCTTCTATTCTTGATTTATGAGAGTAATTGGATAAAGTATTAACTTCAATATCATCAGTTATAAGAATACCATCAATTGCTATATGATGCTCTTTAGTTACCTTGCTAACTTTATTTCTCATAAAGGTAGAAAACAAAGCATATGATTTACCTAAATCTTGAACAAACTTGGATAAAGTACTCTTACTTAAAGCAAGACCTGGAAATAATTCACTAATCCAGTTTAAATTATATTTGGAGCCAATTCTATCCAAAGAGATCCCTGGATAAATGACATTTAAAAGGGCAATGGTATAAATAGTCATAGCATCTCTTGCTTCATATACTTCTAAAGCTTCATCAAGTAAAGAGCTTGAAAGATTATGTATCAATTTAACGTCAGCAAAATCTTTATATTCTATTCTTCTCTCTTGAAGGCTGTACTTTTCCAATTCAACAAATTTTCCATCTATAATATGACCAATGGTGCCACCACTAACTGGTTGATTCATACCATTAACAACCTTACAACCAATACGTTTAATAACAGCATATTTATAAATACCAGTGCTATTACTATCGACTACGACTGAATTAACAGGCCTTTCAACCTTTCTAATTTCCTTAGGAACACCCATAAAACACCTCTAAAAAATACTTATTACAATCTCATTTACAATGGTCTTAATATTATAACGTGATGAACTATATTGCAAGTTATTACTCAATAACTTGCAATATCAATTCTATAAGTTCGTTAAAATATTAATTCTTCAGAACAAGAAAAACAAAAAACCTCCTATCTGAAAAGAATAAGAGGTAGTTATTATAAATTCTATCTTATAAAGCTAAAATTTCATCTAGATCAATTTCACAGGCAATGGTTGGCATTCCACAACCCCAGTTCGCTAGAACTATAGGATTAATTTCACCAAACAAACCAAGATTTTTTCCTTCAGACATAATTGCAGCACCACGACCTGAAATAAAGCGAGGATCATCAGTTAATGATTCAAGTTTATATTCAACCCTTAAGAAGTACATCAATGTATTAACCATTGAAGCAACTTCATTATAACCCATCAAGGAGTCAGCTGCTAAGAAGCCTAAGCTATTTTTTGTAATTGTTCCACTGTTATCTTCTTCAAATAGATAAGCAATCTTGCCTACTTCAAAAATCTTATGAGGATAGGTTGCATGAGCACTGATACTTTCTGATTCAAGTAAACTTGGAATAACAGACGGTCTTACATACTCATAGTTTTCACTCATTGGGTTAGCAATTTGAATATAATTGTCATCTTTAACATTCATGTTATCGACATATTCTTTTTTAGAACCTAAATAGTTGTACATCATCTCTTGGAAACCAAGTCCAACTAAAATATCTTTAACCGTCCTACCAAGCTCTTCAGCTGGTGCTAAGCGCCCCATGGTAAAGGACTGTGGCATTTCAGGTATAAAGTTATTCAAGCCATAACCAATGATTACATCTTCAACTAAATCAGCAGCATGCAAGAAATCATCTCTGTAGCCCGGAACTGTTGCAGTTATTATTCCAGTTTTATTATCACAGATTGACTTAACACCCATTTTTTTTAAGGCTTTTACAACAGTATCACCATCCATTTTAACACCAGTTGTTTTTTCAACTTGTGCTAGAGTGCATGAGATTGGATCTTGATAATAATACGGAACTGTAATATCAGAACCGAATTCTGTATCTTCATCAAAAACAACCTTAACAGGACAAATTTGAAAACCCATATCTGCCATATCACAACTCATGATTGTAGCTGCAAGCAATAAATTCTTCAAAAGAGGTCCACTTAATTCAACAAATAGCTCGCTATCTCCAACCTTAACTGCACCTAAGTCGGCACTGTTGATTACAGGAGGAAAGGATAAAGTATTTCCATTATCATCATATAGATATGGAAAAGTTGGATCGTTTTCTACTATTGGTCCAAATTCAATTCCCTTCGGATGTTTCTTTGTTATCTCTCTAAGTGTTAGAATCTCATCCATACCAAGTGGTACAAATGATGTTTTATCAGGATCAGCACCTTGATAATGAACAGGAAATTCAATTAAGTCAGAACGATAAATACCCATAGCGATGGTTTTTCTTTTACGACCATAGTTGAAGCATAACTTTTCTTGACTTTGAATCAAAGATAATAAATCATCGTTTGATACTACATGTCCTTTCGCAGCAAATCCAATTGAATAGGCTCTATTAACTGGAGCTTCATGAATCTGCAATTCACGACCACCATTATCTAAAGTTTTATCTTTTGAACTTAAGAAATCATATTCTTTAATATCACCATCTTTATAATTTTTAATTGCTCGTGCAACACCAATTGCAGACCACAAATCAGGACGGTTTGTATCGTTTAGTTCAATTTTAATAGTATCATCACTGTGACCATCAAGCTCAGCTTTGGCTACAGGAAAAATTTCTTCTAGTTCATCATCGGTATAACTCTTACCAAGATAGTGGAAAAATGATTTTTCTTTTGTTTCAATTTTTGGCATTAGTTTCCTCTCCTAGTACGTACACTCTCAATATTTGGAGTAAACAATTCACGAAGATCATTTAGTCCTAAATGCATAAGAGCCATTCGATCAATTCCAAGTCCCCAAGCAAGTACTGGGTAATCAATTCCTAATGGTTTTGTTACTTCAGGACGGAGAATTCCACTACCACCTAATTCAAACCATCCAAGCACTGGGTGCTTGATATGAACTTCAATTGAAGGTTCTGTGAAAGGGAAATAACCTGGTACATATCTAACTTCTTCAGCACCTGCAATTTCTTCTGCAAATAATTTTAAGAGCCCAAGTAGTGTTTGAAGGTTAACATCATCTCCGATTACAATACCTTCTGTTTGATAGAAGTCTGCACCGTGTGTTGCATCAACTTGGTCATAACGGAAACATCTTTCAATACCAAAGTATTTTCCAGGGTTCTTTGCTTTTGTAAGTTGATGAGCTGATAATACTGTACCTTGAGACCTCATTACCTGGCGACGAGTAAATTCATGATCAAATTTATAGCCCCAACCACGAGATCCAGTATCTCCACCATTTTCATGAGTTTGTGCTACATTGCTCAACCAAGGTTCTTGAATCTTCTTGCTGTGAGATGCATTTTTTAATCTATATACATCATGAATATCACGTGCACTGTGGAATTGAGGCATGAATAAAGCATCGCCATTCCAGAATTCATTCTCTACAAGAGGACCATCAAATTCTTCAAAACCTAATGCTGTAAGTTTATCTTTAACCCATTGTAAGTAATTACCGTATGGATTATGTCTGCCTGGAATCAATCTTGAAGTTGGAGCATCAACGCCGTATGGGCGGAATATACCAGTCTTCCAAGATTCACTCGACAACATTTCAGCTGTAACATTTCCAAGTTCTTCACCTGTAATATTTGCTGCAACAATTGCCTTTTTAGCTTCATCACCGTTTGCTGTCAATTCAAAAACAATATCTTCTTTTTCAACAATCTTGAAAGGAGCATTAGTTGCAGCTCTCTTTTTAGCTAATTTCTTAATAGCATTCTTTTCATCTTTATTTAAAACTACATCTTCAAAAGAACCCTCAAGGCCTTTCTTTAATAAAGAAGCAACCAAAGTTTCACTTTCAGGAAGAACATCACCAACAACAATTGCCTTGTGTTCGTCGTTCATACCTGTAACTTTAGCTTTAGATAATGCACCAAAAGCAGAACCAACATCTTTTTTCTCCAAACCTAAGGCATTTGCAAGCTCGGGCAATGTAGCTGCACCATTAGATTGAAGATATGTAAAGATACGAAAAGCAGGTGTTCCGTTAGCTTGTTGCTCTCGGCCTAATTCTGTTAGTTCGTAAAATACGCGATTTTTGCGACTTACTTCCTCCAGGAATTTCTTGACTACTAGCCAACTAAATGCCTGGTTACACTGTCCTACTTTATAATCCAATTCACTGATTATTCTATCAGCTGTAATTGCTTCACCCAAACTTACGTGACGCAACAATCGGACTTCAAGGGGATGCAAGTTCTTTACATCAATGTCCATTTCTTTTCTCCTATTGGTTGTATTTGATTACAACCTACAATGCTATTCATATTAATAAACAAGCCAAAAAAAGGAAAGGTCTATATAAAGAAGAATTAATTTTTTCTACAAATATATAGGCCTTATTATTAATTTATGGTATTTTATTTAGATTTTAACAAATTTTTAAGTTTTTTTACTATTTCTTTGACAGTTGGAATACCGTCTCTTTCAAGAACTGGATTAAATGGAATTGGCATTTCATTCCCACCAAATACCACAATTGGATTCTCCAATGAATTAAAGATCTCAACATCACCATTAAGCAAGGATGATACCTCATTGCTGTATCCCGCAAACTGGGGAGCTTCTTGAACAACCAAACAATTATGAGTCTTTCTAACTGACTTAATAATAGTATCCCTATCCAGCGGTTTTAGTGTACAAAGATCAACAAGTTCAACTAAGCCTTCATGATTGGAATCTTCTTCAACCAATGAATTAATTGCTTCCCTACATACCTGTGTCATGTATCCATAACTTATCAAGCTCAATTTATTTCCAACTCTCTCAACATCGCACTTACCAATTTCCATCAAATCTGTCGCATCACCAATTTCACCATTTAAATTATACAGAAACTTGTGCTCTAAAAATAAAACAGGATTGTTGTTTCTAACAGCTGACTTCAACAATGCTTTTGCCTTTCTAGGACTTGAGGGTGCAATAATAATCAAGCCTGGAATATTGGTAAACATTGATTCAAGACTTTGAGAGTGCTGTGAACCATGTCCTGTTCCACATCCCACTGGAAGACGAAATACAACAGGACAAGCAAATTGACCTGCACTCATGAATCTTAATTTTGAAGCATGATTTATAAGAGCATCACTGATTAAGGTTGCAAAATCACCATACATAATTTCAACAATGGATCTTATTCCAAGCATGGAAGCACCAATTGCCATCTCTGCAAAACCTTCCTCACTTATGGGAGTTTCAACCATCTGGTCCCTTATTTTTCTATGTAAATCACCTGTTACATTAAAGCAACCACCATAAACACCAATATCCTCACCAATTAGATAAACATTTTTATCTCTTTGTGCTTCTTCAAGTATGGCCTCTCTTATTGCCTCTCGTCCAAATGCTCGATGGAAAGTATTGCATTCAATATTTTCAAATTTATTAAAAGGAGCATAAATGTAGCTCTTAGCCTCTTCCATGGAAATAAACTCATCCTTATGCTTTTTAGCTCTAAGAAGTTCTTCTTGCATGAAGAGTGTGTCTTCTTTTAGTACTTCTTCATACTTTTCTTTTGTAATTAAATTATCGTTAAATATACTAGATTTAAATCTTTTTATAGGATCTTTTTTCTCCCACTCCCTCTCTTCATCACGTGTTCTATAAACACATGGATCACTTTTTGAGTGGCCATTATAACGATATGTTTTTGCTTCTATTAAATAAGGTCTTTTGTTTTCAAGAATGTAAGCTCTAGCTCTATTGCAGGCATCATATACCTCGTCAAGATTATTCCCATCAACAACCTCACCTTCCATGTTGTAGGATGAAACTCTAGATTTAATTGATTGAACAGAAATCATCCTGTCTGCTTTTGTGCTCATGCCATATCCATTATTTTCTAAGAAGAACAATACAGGAAGATCCCATATTGAGGACATGTTCATGCACTCATGGATGATACCACGAGAGCTAGCACCATCACCAAACAGTGCAACTGAAATATTATCTTTTTTTAGTTTTGATTGTGCGAATGCCAAACCTGTAGCAAGACCAACGCCGCTTGCAACAACCGCTGAAGAACCTAGATTAAAATGTTCCTTATCACTCATATGCATTGAACCACCAAGCCCCTTGCATAAACCATATTTGGAACCAAACATCTCACTGAACATTGCAAAAGGAGAACTTCCTGTTGCTATATTATATCCATGACAGCGATGTGTTGGTACAATCCAATCGTTTTCTTTTAGCGCTAGTGATAATCCCACCTGACATGCTTCTTGCCCCATATTTAAATGAGTTGTTCCGTGCATTTTGCCCGAGGCAAACAGTTTTACAATATGCTGCTCAAACAATCTTGATTGATGCATCAAATGTAACCCTTTCAGACATTGCTCGTTTGATAGAGTCATAAAAAAATCCCCTTGCAACTTATAATGTATAGTTTTAAGTCGTATTTTCGGATCATATACACAATCCTGCAATGAAGAAGTTTTATAGACTTCCCTCACTTTTGATTATAAATCATATAAATTATTTTAGAAAGTCCTATAAGGTTTTCCTTTATATTTTTTCTTATTTATATGTTTATTAACACTAACATAACAATAAAGTAACAAAAAAACACAAAAAAAATTGTTTATTTCATTATCTATCAACAGGAATGGAAATTAACAATGTCCATTTTTTAACAAAACATTCCTTTTTTATCATTTATAAATCAATTCATGATGTCTTTAAACTTCATTTTTTACAGTCAGGTTAATTCCCTCCATGACCTCAATTTTAATTGACTATTTGTGTTTTTTAAGGTATTACTTATCATATTAATAATTCTTAATTGGAGGAAATATGGAATCTTCACTAGCAATTCCGGCTTTGACAAAAGACTTAGTTAGAGTATTGATTGATGCTGATACAATTTCAAGAAGAACGGACGAACTCGCCCGTCAGATAAATAAAGCTTACGCTGACATTGAAGGGCCTCTTATACTCGTTGGAGTACTGAAGGGCTCTTTTATTTTTACTGCAGATTTGTGTCGTAAATTAGTTATCCCACACGTAGTAGATTTTATCGCTCTCTCATCTTATTCAGGCTCAGATACCACTGGTAACGTTCGTTTGTTAATGGACACAAGAGAGAACCTTGAAGGAAGACATGTACTAATCATTGAAGATATTCTTGATTCAGGAACCACCCTTGATTATCTAACCAGAAACTTCAAATCAAGACAAACATTGAGTGTAAAAACAATCGTTTTACTTGATAAACCTGAAAGACACTCAGTTCCCGTTAAAATTGATTATGTTGGATTCACAATTCCTGATGTTTGGGTTGTTGGATATGGACTTGATTATAATGAGAGATACAGAACACTTCCCTATATAGCGGAGATGTACCCACAATCAGAATAAATTAGAAAATAAAGGTGTTTTATGAAAGACGAAAAATATTATGTAAGTTACAATACTGTTCATAAATTAGTAAAAGGTTTGGCTGAAAAGCTAATTGATAGTTCCTTTAATCCAGATGTCATTGTTGCAATTGGCTCAGGTGGATTTATACCAGCTAGAATTATGAAAACCTTTATAAACAGACCAATCTACGCTGTAGGTATTTCCTACTACGGAGTCGATAAAAAGCACAAAGATTATCCAACAAAAATTCAATGGATTGACGAAGTGCAAGAACAAATAAGAGGTAAAAAGGTGTTATTGATTGATGAAGTTGATGATACAAGAGCTACCCTTGCATATTGTGTTGGTGAATTATTAAAATACAAACCAGAAGAAATTGCTGTTTTGGTATTACACAACAAGATAAAAGAAAAAGATGTAAATTTCCCACCAGAAATTACAAAATATTTTCCTGCAGAAGAAATTCCTGATTATTGGATTAAGTATCCATGGGATGCTGTCGAAATTGAAGAACACTGTAAATTAGAGAAGGTAATGATTGAAGAACGTACCTCAAGGAGTAAATAATGAGTATTAGTGCTATAGTAGGTGCCCAATGGGGCGATGAAGGTAAAGGTAGAGTCGTAGATTATTTGGCTGTTAAAGCTGATATGTGTATTCGTTATCAAGGCGGTGACAACGCAGGTCATACTGTTATCAATGATAATGGTAAATTTGCATTGCATATCATACCTTCAGGTATTTTTAATCCAAACACAATTAATATCGTTGGAGCTGGTACAGTAGTTAACTTTGACACAATGACTGAAGAACTTGATCAAATCAGAGCTGCAGGCGTTACTGTATCCAACCTTTTTATTGATAAAAGAGCTCATATTATCATGCCATTCCACATGATGCTTGATGGTGCTGAAGAAGCATCTAAATCTGGTGAATGGAAAATTGGTACAACAAAGAAAGGTATCGGTCCTTGTTACAGTGATAAAGCTGCAAGAAGTGGTATCAGAGCTATTGACCTTTTAAATCCAGAAAGACTTCGAACCAGACTTGAAATGGCTATTCCAAGAAAGAACAGAGAACTCTCTTACTTTGGTCTTCCTGAAGTAACAGTTGACGAGATGATGGCTAAATGTGCTGCTTGGACAGAAGTATATGGTGATAAAATCATTGACTCTGTTCCTCTAGTTAGAAAAGCATATTATGAAGATAAAGAAATTCTACTTGAAGGCCAACTTGGTATCATGAGAGATTTAGATTGGGGTATTTATCCTTACACAACAAGCAGTAGCCCAACAGCTGGTGGTACTTGTAGTGGTGCTGGGATCTCTCCTAGAAGAATCTCAAAAATCTATGGTGTATTAAAAGCTTACGCAACAAGCGTTGGTGGTGGACCATTCATGAGTGAAGACTTTGGCCCTGAAGGTGACAAACTAAGAGACATCGGTAAGGAATATGGTGCAACAACAGGTCGTCCTCGTAGAACAGGTTGGTTTGATGCAGTAGCTGCTGACTATTCATGTTGGATCAACGGTTTCACAGGACTTGCAATCACCAAAATTGATATCTTAGACACATTTGAAAAAATCAAAGTATGTGTTGCATATGATATTGATGGTGAGATTGTTAAAGAACTGCCAGAAACACAACTTCAAGAAAAAGCAAAACCAATCTACAAAGAATTTGATGGTTGGATGAGTGATACTTCAAATGCTAGAACATGGGATGCTCTTCCATTAAAGGCTCAAGAATATATAACTGAAATTGGCCGACTTGTTGGTTGCCCTATTAAGTTCATATCAGTTGGACCTGAAAGAGATCAAATTATTATTCTATAATTTTGTATCAAAGCTCCCTCAGTTTTATCGCTGAGGGATTTCTTTTTTTTAAGATATCCCATTAAATATCTCAATTGAGTTTAAACAAAAAATTGGCATAAAATATTGAGGAATTCACAACGCTTTTTTTATTCTTTATTGACGACAAAGTTTATATAGAATAAAGTCTAATTGCTTGTAGATAATTATTATTTATAAGACACATTTATTAAGGACCCCGTTTTATGACAAGCTTTACACATGAGACTTATCTCTCTCCTTTTACCTGGAGATATGGCACTGATGAAATGAAAACAATTTACAGTGAAACACACAAAAGAAAACTTGAAAGACGAGTATGGATTGCTTTGGCTACAGCTCAAATGGATGCTGGACTTGTTACTCAAAAGCAAGTTGATCAATTAATTGAACACAAAGATGATATAGATGTTGATCGTGCAACTGAAATTGAAAATGAAATTCATCATGATTTGATGGCTGAAATTAAAACTTATGCAGAACAGTGCCCTGAAGCTGGATCAATCATTCACCTAGGTGCTACCAGCATGGATATTCTTGATAACATGGATGCAATTAGATTGAAAGAAGCCCTTGATATTACAATCAAAAAAGCAAAACGACTTCTATCGCTATATGTTGATAAAATGATTGAATACAAAGATTTACCCTGCATGGCATTTACTCACATTCAACCAGCAGAGCCAACTACTGTTGGATATCGAATTGCTCAAACTGCCCAGGATTTAATTGATGATATAAAAGATCTTGAAACTGTAAGAGCTAATATTCGAGGTAAGGGAATGAAGGGAGCTGTTGGAACAGCTGCAAGTTATGCTGAACTTTTAAGTGGTACAAAAATCAGTCCATTTGAAATGGAGCAGCAGGTGATGGATGCATTAAACCTTAAAGCCTTTACTGCTGCAACACAGGTTTATACAAGAAAACAGGATTTAAGAGTTGTCAATGCCCTATCCTCCTTAGCATGTACCCTTTATAAATTCTTCATTGACTTTAGAATTTTGCAATCACCTCCAATTGGAGAGTGGTCAGAACCTTTTGGAAAAAACCAGGTTGGATCATCTGCTATGCCTTTTAAAAGAAATCCAATTAATAGTGAAAAGATAGATAGCCTTTGTAGATTTGTTTCATCTCAATCAAATACAGCTTGGCAAAATTCTGCACAAACCCTTCTTGAAAGAACTCTTGATGACAGTGCAAACCGTCGTATTGTTCTTCCTGAAAGTTTCCTTGCAATAGATGAAATACTTAAGACTGCAATGAAGGTTGTTGATGGCATGAGCGTTCACAATACTGCAATAAAAAAGAACATGAATAATTATGGTATTTTTGCCGCATCTGAAAAACTTTTAATGCATCTAGGTAAACGGGGAGCAAACAGACAGGACATGCATGAAGTTATTAGAGAACATTCATTGAAAGCATGGGCCGCCGTTCAGGAAGGTGAGGCAAATAATCTCGCTGATTCTCTAACTGATGATGTGAGAGTATTGGAGTACATAACAAAGAAAGAAGCATTGGCTCTGCTTGATGCAAATGAATATGTAGGCGATGCACCATTAAGATGTCAAATGATAATTGACGAAGCAAAAGCTATTCTATAACATCTAATAAAAATTCTCTATTATATAAGATGGCCGGTTAAGGCCATCTTTTTTATGCTCTAAAAATTGTTTGAATAAAATTCAAAAAGGCATGAAAAACGTTAGACTTTCGCCTAACGTTTTTTATAAAATTCATAATTAAAATTTTAATTACTTCTTTAAATAAATGCTCTTAAGTGGATGATAGTTCATGGTGTTTGTATACCAACCACCCCATTTTTCAGTATCTACAAGATTTCCTGATGAATAGAAGTAGAATGGAATAGTAGCTTGATTTTCATTAACCAAGATGTTTTCTGCTTCATTGAGTACTTCAAATCTAGCAGGACCTGCAGGCATTGTTGAGGCTTTTCTAATTAATGAGTCATACTTAGAATTTTCAAAGTGTCCACCATTCATTGCTGCACCCGTTAAAAATTGGTCCAAGAAAGTATTTGGATCTTGGTAATCACCAACCCAACCAGAACGAGCTAATTGGAAGGAACCTTGGTTTCTGTTTTGAAGGAAGGTACCCCATTCTTGGTTTTCAAGAGTACAGTCAATTCCTAATACAGACTTATAGTTGGCTTGCAATAATTCAGCAACCTTTTTATTACTTTCATTGCTATTGTACAATAAGGTAATTTTAGGGAAACCAATTCCGTTTGGATACCCTGCTTCAGTCATTTTTCCTTGTGCAATTTCACATGCTTCAACATAAGAATCAAAAGGGAATTCAAGTGCATCATAACCGCTCATTGGAGGTACCATACCCCAAGCAGGAATTTGATTGCCCTTTGTAACATTGTCAACCATTGAATCTCTATCAACAGCATAAGATAATGCTTGTCTAACCAGAGTATTATTCAATACGCTATCATTACATTGAATAACATAATAAGCGGTTGCAAGTTGAGGTCCACTTTGGAAATCATTACTCATTTGAGCTGAATCCATCTGTTCTGTTGAAATAGCTGGTAACCAATCAAGATCTCCAGCAATATACATGTTGTAGTTTGTATTGGAATCATCCGATGCTAAGAATCTAACTGAATCTAGATATACATTATCTGCATCCCAATAATTTTCGTTTCTAACACCTTCTACATAAGATTGTGCTACATGCTCTGATAATAAGAAAGGACCATTACTTACCATGGAACCAGGGTGAGTCCATTGATCACCATATTCTTCAATGCAGTGTTCTGGAACTATTCCAAATGAATAGTGAGCAAATGCTGGAACAGCATAAGGAAGAGGACCTACAAGAGTTACCTGCAAGGTATAATCATCCAAAGCTTTAAAACCAAGTTCATCTGCACTGATTTCACCCTTTGCATATTCTGCTGCACCCTTAAGAAACATTTCAGGGAACCAAGCATAAGGTGAAGCTGTAGCTGGATCTAACTCTCTTTTCCAAGAATAAACAACATCTTTGGTTGTTAAAGGAGTTCCATCAGACCAGTTGGATTTTCTTAGGTGGAATGTAATAACTGTTGCATCATCACTTACTTCCCACGATTTAGCCAAGCCTGGAATTGCATTTGAACTTTTAGGATCATTTTCTACCAAACCTTCAAAGAAAGCATAGTTCAATCTATGCTCGGGTTCACCCTGAATTAGGTGTGGATCAAGAGATTCTGGCTCTGTACCGTTACTTATAACAAATGCACCACCACGTTGCACTTCGTCTTCAGTAGGTATTACAAAATTTTCAACATCAGCTAAAGCTACCATGTTTGAAACAGCTTTTGTAACTTCTGCTTGTTCGTCGACAGCAGGCGCTTCTTTTTCTACAGGATCAGTACCTACTGCGCTTTGTGATTCACCTTTAGCTGCGGATGTTGTATCAGTTGATTTTGAGCAACTTACAAATACTGTAGTTAATGAGAGAATCATTACAAGTAATATCTTACTTAATTTCGTCATATTATTTTCTCCAATAAAATTGTGTGACAAAAGGATAACAAAATGAAAACAATATTATAACCCTAAAATAGAAATTTTATTGGCCAACGACCTTAACTCTCAACCTGCGTTCAAATTAATTTTAATATATTATTTTTATTAAAAGTTTATTTTGATTTTATGTAGAATTATTGAACAAAAGGCTTTATTGCATAATGTTTATTAGCAATAATTAAGAATCCAAAATACAAACAGGCTTGATTGTTAATTGGAACTACAACAATTATAAACCCATATTATTAACTTATTATGCTCAATCCACCTATGAATATGTAATAATATAGTATCATCCTTGCATAACGAGCAAGGCAAGCTAGAACTATCTTTATATTATCTACTTTAATAACACCTGCTGCCCAACATATTGTCGAATAAGGTAAAGGTGATAGGGCTGCAAGAACTATTGCCCAGGCTCCATGGTCTTCTATGAACGCCTTATGGCTTCCAACAAGTTTATCAACATGCTTATTTATGAATTTAATTCTAGAGAGAAAACGTCCAATCCAATAACCCATAATGCCTCCAATAAAAGATGCAGTACCAAGAACCAACATAATTTTAATGGGCGACCAGGTAATAACCAGGGGATACATGACATCAACTGTCATTGGAACAATGAAGGTATCAACAATCAAAACAAATAAGAATACACCAGAGGTTCCCATTCGCTCATATACCATCTTTGCTAATGAATCATTATCAGAACCACCAACTCCAAAAAAATGCTCATAGGACAGAAGTATGGTAATAATAAAGACAATTCCAAGAACCGTTCTAACTAAAAGTTTTTTCCATCTTATTGAACCATCAATATTTGTAAAACCATTGGAGGATCTTTTTAATGGACTTGTTTTTATAAAATTCTCTTCATCCTGAATTTGATTCATATCTTTATTAAGATTTCTTTTCATTTACCAATTTCCTAAAGCTTTCAAAAAGTTTCTCAACTTCTTTGTAATCCCCTTTCCCTTGATAAAAAGGAGGTCTTCCTCCACCTTTTGCATTTATTATGGAAAGAAGTTCACTCTTAAGTAGCTTAATATTTATATTAGAATAAGATGCTCCAAAATATATAAACCAGAGAGCTCCGACTTCTACCTTCTTTATCAAAAGAAGTGCAACATCATCTTTGTCTATAACATCTTTAAAAGATGATAATTCAATTAGAGTGTTACTTAAATCATGCATGATGATGTTATCATCACATTCAGAGACAAAAGCATCAAACAAAGTCCTAGATAGTGCCAGTTGTAAATCCTTATTCTCTCGTTCATTTTGCAGCAATTTTTCATTTATTTTTTTATCAATATCCAATATTTCAAAGGATTGGCTGCTATGACGAACGTTTAAGGTATCTACAATGGATTGAAGAGTTCTAATCTCTTTCTTAGCTTCCTCTGCAACCTTAAAGATAAGTCGTACATGAGATCTTACAATTTCCTGGCCAACATACAAAACATATCCCACCTCAGCTGTATTGGCTACGTGAAGTCCACCACATGCAATGGTATCAACACTATTAATATCTACAAAGCGAATGAGACCATGAGCCTTTATTGAGCGTCTAAGAGAAATCTTAGCAGCATCATCTTCATTCAATACTCTATAGGTTATATCTTGTTTGTCATTTATTGATTTATTAGCTTCATCCTCTATTTGGTAACAAAGATCATCACTCAATTCACTTCTATCAATCTCAATGGTGAGCTTTAATTCACCTTGATGGACTGAAAGAGTTCCTATATTAAATTTATTGTAGAGTATTCCACTGATTATGTGTTGAGCTGAATGAACCTTCATGTAAAGGTATCGATGTCTCCAATCTAAGATAATTGTAACCGAATCTCCAACTTTAAATTTATTATTTGGTACTACATGATAAATAGTAGAGTCATCTTTTTGAGTATCGATGATTGCATCATCATCTATGTATCCTCTATCTCCAGGTTGACCGCCACCCTCAGGATAGCAAATGGTTTTATCAAGATAGATATTATTTCCATCAACTTTCTCTACAGTTGCATCAAGTACCTTTTTATAGGGTTCATCATAATAAAGTTTACTGCAGTTCATATAATTCCTCACTTGTTAATAAAAAGGTAATACTTTTAAAGCGAATAATAAAGTGAATTCTAAAGATTTATCTATGATGTTTTATCTTTTTAAATCCACTTTTGGGTAATTGAAGATTATAACGAATAACAATTGTTCTTAATAAGAAAACAAATAAGGAACAGGTAAAAAAGCAAGCTGCAGAGTTAAAACCTCGATTAAGAAGAAATAGATATAATAGTCCTCCAAGAACTGATGCTGTAGCATATATATCAGATTTCAATATGTTTGGAATGTTCTTGCTCATTAAATCTCTTATAATACCACCACCTGTTGCAGTTATTGCACCGCATAAAACGGAACCAATTGGAGAGCAACCGTACAAACCAGCTTTTGCAGTACCGATTGCAGTAAATACACCAAGACCTATTGCATCAGAGTACTTAATTACCTTTCTCTCTGATTCAATATATGGACCTAGGAAGAAAACAATTATGCCAATAGCAATACATAGGGCAAGATAAACCCAGTTTGTAAGTGCTGCTGCAGGTGTTGCACCAATCAAAGAATCACGTATCATTCCACCACCACATCCAACTATTACAGAAAATACAATAACACCTAAAAAGTCAAATTTTAATTGCACTCCTTTAAGTCCACCTGTAAAAGCAAATATAATAGTTCCAAAAATGTCAAAGCCATAGATTAAATCGTTCATTGTATTCATAACTTGGAAATACTAACATTAATTTAATTCTTATTAAATATTGAATCTTATATTTTACCCAACTTTCATTTAATAATTATTACTAAATCCAACAGAAATTACTGTTTAAATGTAACTTTGGTGTTAAAATTGAATTATGATAACAATATTAAATAAAATAATTTATTAATTTACCAAATACTGTTATTTTAAGTTAAATCAAGGAGATTAATATTATGGGAAGAATTAAATCAGCGTGGGAAATTGCCCTAGAAAAAACAGCAGATTTGCAGGTAGATACAAAGAAGTTAGAACATGATAAGAATGTTAAAAAAGGCAGTGGTTTCGCTGGTAGTTATTTAAACAATATTGATTTTACAATAGATGACTTCAGCAACTCATTTGCGGCAGCTGATAATAAGAAAGCAGTTGTAGAAGGTATAGCCAAGATTGTTGTACTTAATTCAAAGCTTCCTCAAGATGATTTATTTGAAGATAGAATCAGCAAGTTAAAGGAAATTTCTCTAAAGGTACAACCTGAAACTGAAAATCTTATAGCAATCTTTGATCAAATGATTGAATTCTTCAAACAATATCAAACACACCAAGATCAACTAATCAATCAAATGAAGGAACAATTTGCACCATCCCTTCAACAAAAGGAAGCACAACTAAAGAAGGAACATGGTCCCGATTATAAATTGAATCCAGAAGAAGATAAGGAATTCATGAAGCTTGTTAATGACAATCTTAAAAAACTTGATGATCAATATGAAGGTGCCCTTGAAAAGGTTAAAGAGAATATTGAATCTGAATTATTAAAGAACTATTAAACGACAAACCAATAGCTACAATACCCTGGAGATTGAATGATTTGTGATGCACATACACACGTAAAGATTGATGACCTAAAATATCTTGAGGATAATGAAATATATAGCATGGCATGTGCTATGAACCCCATTGAAGCTAAAGAGCTAATTGATAAAACTATTAATTCTAAATACATTCATCCAACATGTGGAATTCACCCCTTTGAAAGTGATAAATATACATGCAAGGAGATTTTTCCTTATTTAAAGATTGTTAAGGTAATTGGTGAGATAGGAATGGATAAAGCTTGGTGTAAGGTAGATTTTGCAACCCAGCGATCAATTTTCCTTGAACAATTAAACCTTGCAGAGGAATTAAACAAACCTGTAATAATTCACTGCAAGGCAATGGAGAGAGCAACTGCAGAAATACTGGAAAATTACAATATGGAAAAGATCATTCATTGGTACTCTTCTTTTGATTGTCTTGATTTATTCTTTGATATGGATTGCTACTTCACAATCGGGCCTGGCCTAATTGCAGGAGATCAAAGCATAATAAATCTCGTTAAAAGAACTCCATTAAATAGAATTATGGTAGAGAGTGATGGAATAGATGGAATAAACTGGGCACTTAATGGGAAAAGCAGCATTGAAATTATTAAAAGTACATTGAATACAATGGTTGAAAAAATAGCTGAGATTAAAAAAGAACCAATAGAACTCGTTCAAAGCAATATTGAAAGAAACTTCTTCAAATTTTTTTAAAGTACTCTAAAAAAAGAATATCCTAAGGATGATATAATTCACCTTTATGATATTCTTTATTTTTTTTATATTAATGTTTTCACTCAAATTACATAAAAAATGGTGCAAACAAAAAAATGTGGGAAACGAATGCTAGGCCAATAAGGATTTTCACACCACTAAAGATTATAGCAATAATTCCTAATACCCATCCTGCCATTCCTGAGGAGCTATACTTTCTAACCTTTGCTCCCTTAACAAGAGCTAAGATACCAAGTACAAGTCCTACAATTGCAAGTAAACCTGTTATAGAACATACTATAGCTATGATACCTAAAATCATAGCAATTGAACCTGCATCATCAGAAGTTGTTCTCTTAACCTCTGTATTATGATTATAGGGATGTGCGTTTGGATTATCTTTCATTCTATTTTTTCCTTCGCCATATGATTTTGCATCATATTGAGTTTTATCATCTTGTCCTACAACCTCAGCTACCAAAACATCTTTATTATCTAATGGCGTTGAATCATCACAATTAGATTCTTCATTAATATTTTCATTCAAAGAGTTATCCTTAGCAGCTTTCTCTTCTACTTTCTTTATTTTATTAGTTGCTTCATCTTGCAAAGAATCCTTTACAGGCTCCTTGGCTTTAGTTAATACCTCATTGTCGTTTTTAATTTTGTCGTTTTTAATTTTGTCATCCATAAATTTACCTCCATAGATAATTTATTTTAATAATACTGCTAAATGTTATAGCAATCAATTTGTATAACAAATAGTAGTTTGTCTACAAAACTCTCTTTAGTAAAAGGGAATTATCTCATCAAAATCCATTAAAAGAAACGTTGATAGACATGAGTCCCGTTTTGATAGAATTCTGAACCATGAAAACCACCATTCATAAATGAACGGGTTCCATATGCATTAGATCCCATTGAATGATAACCAATACCACGGGCAATCATAAAGGCAAATACAATTATCAAAACTGCTGCTAAAATAATAGAAATTATCCCCAACACGTATCCAGCTTTTGCATTTGTATTTTCTGATTTATAATTTTTACCTTTTACAAGGGCTATGATACCTAAAACTAAAGCCACAGGAGCTAAAAAGCCTGTTATTGCACATGATATTGCAATGATTCCTAATATCATTGCTGTTGTGCTCCTCTTCTCTGCTAGAGGGTTATTTATTTGATTTGCTTCATCGTAAGGAGTGTAATATTCTCCATTACCTTCATTGTCGTTTGAATTATTCATATGTTGTCCTCCATAAATAATATATAATATAAATTTACTACCAAAACATATTATAGGCAATTTTTAATCAACCTATTTAAGATAAATACACACAACTACATAGTCATTAATATTTCAACATTAAAAAAATGCCAATTACACAAGTCCTTGATTGAAGAAATAAGAACCTTAGATAAGAAGCAATAACATCAATGCCATATTAATAATTCATCAATCTAATTAGAATATGTTGCGTGATAAAAATAGGATGAAATGTGTGGACCATTTCCTGATACAAACATTACTATTGTTCCAAAAATTGTTAAACAAATAGCTACAATTCCAAGCATCCACCCAATTTTTGCATACTTGTTTTCACCTTTTAAAGGAGCGCCTTTTACCACTGCAATAATTCCACAAACAAGGCCTATAATTGAAAACCCAGAACCAAATGCAAATACTGTTGCAATAATTGAAAGAATAAAAGAAATAGTTGCATCACCATAATCCTTTTTATTTGCTCGAAATTCATCATCATATGGTGTGTTGTTGTCGCTCATATATATCCTCCCAATTATCATGTTTAAAACCAAGTATCTTGTATTATTTCATAAATGATTTTCTTATTCAACTGCTATTATTTACATATGAGTTTATGTAGCAGCTTCAAGGGTTTGTTATTTTATTTGAATTTTACATAATACTAGGTTTTGCTAAATCATAAATTACCATTGGTGCAAAAAAAACAGGACAATGAATCTTGCCCTATTTTTATATATTACTTAGTCGTATGCAGTTTATACTATTTCCAATGCTTTTCCATTCTCTTTACAAGAGACTTTCTATAGCCCTCAAAGTCAGTGATAGGTTCAAGTGCAATACCATCCTCACAGGCTGCTTTAGCAACAGCTACTGCTTCAAATTCTATTACACGCGGATCAAAGGGTTTTGGTACCAAGTATTCTTTACCAAATTCAAAAGATCTACCATAAGCCTTAACAACTTCCGGAACAATAGGTTCTTTTGCAAGAGCAGCTAAGGACTTAGCTGCAGCCATCTTCATATGTTCAGTTATACGTGTAGCTCTTACATCTAGAGCACCACGGAATATGAAGGGAAAGCCCAGTACATTGTTAATTTGATTTGGATAATCTGAACGTCCTGTAGCCATGATTAAATCGTCTCTTGTAGCTACAGCAAGATTATATTCAATCTCTGGATTTGGATTGCTCATTGCAAATACTACAGGATCTTTTGCCATGCTTTTTAACATTTCAGGTGTTACACAATCTGCAACAGAAAGCCCCATCAAGAAATCAGCTCCATCCATAGCTTCAGCTAAAGTTCGTTTATCTGTATCATTTGCCAGCTCTTTTTTCTGCTTTGTTAATCCACCAGGGCGTCCTGGATAAATAACCCCTCGACTATCACAAATTATTAAATTCCCCCTCTTAACACCAGCTGCAATAAACATCTTAGCACAAGAAACACCTGCTGCCCCTGAACCATTTACAACCACTTTTATCTTTTCAATATTTTTCTTTGTAATTTCAACTGCATTTAAAAGACCTGCTGTAGCAATAATTGCTGTACCATGTTGATCATCATGGAAAACTGGTATGTTGCACTGTTCTTTTAAAGATTCTTCAATTTCAAAGCATTCAGGTCCCTTTATATCTTCAAGATTTATTCCACCAAATGTTGATTGAAGAGATTTAATAATTGCAATTAATTTTTCTGGATCATGTTCATCAATTTCAATATCAAACACATCAATATCAGCAAATCTCTTGAACAAAATAGCCTTACCTTCCATAACAGGTTTTGATGCCAAAGCTCCCCTATTACCAAGTCCTAAAATTGCTGTTCCGTTGCTAATAACACCTACAAGATTTCCCTTGGAGGTATATTTATATGCATTCTCACTATTCTTTTCTATTTCCAACACAGGTTCTGCTACCCCTGGTGTATAGGCAAGTCCTAGATCTTCTGCTGTTGAACAACTCTTTGTTGCAACTACTGCAATTTTACCTGGTACCCCACCTTGAGTGTGATAATTCAATGCTCTTTCTTTTAATGTTGACATATATACCTCTCAATGATAATCACTTTTATGTTAAAAAATTAGTTTTTTAATCCATGATGTATTTCTCTTATAATTTAAAATACCCAAAATGTTAGGTATAGTCAACAGTTTAAAGTATTAATCCATATTAAATTTATAGGAATTTAAATTCCACCTAAATCTCTATTTTCATAAATTTAAGTTCCCATTTATTTATAAGAAAACCATGTACAAACAATGACATTTAGTATTAGTATTAAGCAGTAAATGGAATTCAAATAAAGTTCTTTGATAATTAATTAATATTTGAACCAATCAAATATTAATTGGTAGTTTTATCAATAATATCGATCCAAATCTATGAAAAAGTGCTAATTAACAAAGATAATGGACTTTTTTCATAAAAGCACTTGAACAAAAGAGTGAGATTTGATAAATTCCAATTATTGATTTTGGTGCTGTACCCAAGTGGTCTAAGGGAACGGTTTGCAAAACCGTCTGTCATCGGTTCAAATCCGATCGGCACCTTCAATAGCACTCCTTTTAGGAGTGCTTTTTTATGCCCTCACAATTATTTTATATTAAGAAAATTCTATTTGAAAACTACAAATCAAAAACTAAAAGCATTGTCCTTAATATGTAGTCTGGTGCAAGAATTAAACCGCACCATGTAATATTTTATTTTTAAGGATTTTAAGTATATCTAAATAAAACACAATTTACATCGGTTCAAATTTGATCGAAATCTTCAATAGCCTCATTTTAGGAGTGCTATTTATACCTTCAAAATTATTATTACTGAAGCTAATTTTATTCAATATCTAAACAAAACCTTTTATTAAAACTATGGAAGTCAATTATTTCAATACACTCTCCCTTTCTTATTTTCATATTTGCTTTTGAGAGTTTTGTCATTCCCATTGATTTGTCACCGGTAATTAGATATTTAGTTCTTATCAATATTGAAGTTCCAATGGTTCCTCCATGATTTACAATTGCTCTTTGTATATCAAGACGGGATATTCCATCAACTGTACCTGTTATTACACAATGCGCTTCAGATAATGTATCACAAACATTCATGGTAGGTTTTATATCTGAACAGCGATAGTTTCCAACAGGGGTTAAAGATGGATGGATGTTTATTGTGTAAGACTTATCTATTCTCTTCAAGCAATTGATGGTCATTTCAACATCATCAAGGGCTCTATGAGTTTGCTCCATGTTAATTTCTAAGTATTTGCTTATTTCTGAAAGTTTGTAAGAGGAAATGTCTAAAGTCTGTCTAAAAATTTCAAGAGTATCAATAAATCTATTATTCAATCCATGTGTAAGACGATTATTTAACCCAAATACATCAAATATGGCATTGTGTGCTACAAGAACATCATCTTCTATAAAATTGTAGATCTCAGAACTTACTTCTCTAATTGTAGGTGAATATTTTACCATTTCATCATCAATCTGGTTTATTCTTATGGTTCTATAATCTATATGCATTTTAGGATTGATCAAGATATCACATTTTTCAACAGGAATTCCATCCCTAAACTTAATTGCAGCAAACTCCGTAATATGTCGAAATTTAGATAAACCTGTTGTCTCTGTATCTATTACACAAAAATCCTTTAACTCTTTAAAAATCATAACAAATCTCCTTTTAACGCTTATAACAATATAATATATGGGAAATTGCTCTTTTTTGCATCAGTTTAATATTATCGCACACCGGCGTATAACCTTGTATTATTCCCATAAAATCACAATAGCATCAAATTTTTCAAGTAACAAATAAACTGAAAGACGAAAAAATCCTCTATAAGGTTAATAACTTCTAGAGAAACAATCAAAGTGAAGGTTTTTAAAATTCTTTAATTATTCTAACTAACGCTAATGTTAATTGTGTTTACTGGTGTATAATCATCAGCTGGTAATTGTGTTGCTTTTTGCCCCTAAAAATCAAATTTTGCTAACCTTTTTTTGCTTTTTTTGCTTTACTTGCTTTGTTTACCAGTTGGAACTTCAGTAGAGAGTGATGTTAGAATTTCAAAGGTACTAACTTTTTTTACTGCAAGATTAATATCAATTGTATAATCTACATAATCAACTTTACCTACAAAAAGATAAGCTGTAATTTGTGTTACAATTGTAATGCTTTTATTCGAAACTTTTTATTAAAATCGGTGGAAAAATAACTGAAAAATGTATACATTTATGCAAGAAGGATAATAAAGTTGAAAGAAAAATTAAACAGACAAAAAATCATAATGAAAACAAGTCTTATTGGTGTTTTTACCAACATTGTGTTATCTGCATTCAAATTATTTATTGGAATGCTTTCATCATCAATTGCTATCATGATGGATGCTGTAAATAACTTAAGTGATGCACTATCATCAATAATTACAATTGTTGGAATGAAACTATCAATGAAACCAGCAGATTCAAAGCACCCTTTAGGACATGGAAGAATAGAATATTTAAGTGCAATGGTTGTATCTTTTATCGTTTTCTTTGCAGGTATTACATCAGTATTTGAATCTGTTAAGAAAATAATAAATCCTACCAAATCAACATATACAGCAATAACACTCGTTATAATTATTATTGCAATCATAACGAAAATAATACTTGGACGATATACAAAGGTGCAAGGAGCAAGTGCTAATTCTACATCTCTTCTTGCATCAGGATCTGATGCTCTCTTTGATGCAATTGTCTCTGCCTCCACTCTTGTATCAGCTTTAATAACCATTTTATTTAAAATAAATATTGATGGTTATGTTGGTGCTGCTATATCACTTGTAATCATAAAGGCTGGCTGGGAGCTAATGAGTGGTACTCTTGATGATATCTTGGGATCTCGTGTTGATTCTACTCTTACCAAAAGCATAAAAGAAGATATAAAAAAAGACGAGCTGATACTTGGTGTTTATGATTTAATTCTTCACAACTATGGACCTGAGATAATGATTGGCTCTGTTCACATTGAAGTTAAGGAAACACTGGATGCAAAGCAGCTATATATACTTACAAGACGCTTAAGACTTGAAATGTTCTACAAGTATGGAGTTCTTCTTACATTTGGTATCTATGCAGCAAATACAAAAAACCCTGAAGTATTGCAGCTTCAAGGAGAAATTTCAAAATATGTTACATCTATAGAAGGTGTAATTCAAATCCATGCATTCTATGTTGATTTTGAATTAAATCAAATGTCATTCGATGTTGTTCTAGATTTCAAGGTAGAAGATAAATTTGCTCTAAGAGATTCAATCCTTGATCATCTTAAATCAGAGTATCCAGCCTTCAATGAAATATTCATTGCAATCGACACTCTTATAACAGACTAACCAATAATCCCTCCAAATGTAAAAGTTCAGAGGGACTATTTTATGTACTAACAAATAATTAAAAAATTATTATCCTTTCACATATCTGCTTTATTGTTTCAAACTTTGGATCAGATGGAATTACAATATTGCTCTTTGTCCTTTTTAATACAATGTTATGATTAAAGGATTCAAATGATGTAAAGTTATTTCCCATTCGTGTATTATCATATGAGTTTATAGCTCTACCATACATTACACGCCTTACCTCTTTTGGCTTTAATGTTACAAACTCACTGTCACCAAGACAGGTGGTGCTAGCTCCAACATGAAGTGCGAATTCATTGCAAGTTCCACCATCATATAAAGCCCAGGGTTGTTTTGATCGTCCACCAAAATCCATTACAAGAGTTGAATAATTTAATGGAAGATCAATCTCCTCAAGGAGTTCTTTTCCAGGAGTAAAAGCTATGTAAATCATCTGCTGTCTTGGATTGATTACACTAACCCACTGATGAGAGAGTTCCTTAGTTCCAGGCATTCCATATAAAACATCTGTTGTACCTGTTACTCCAGGAATTGTTCTAATATCAGCTTTGGAACCATCTTTCATTGGTGCCTTATCAAGAGAAAAAGATTTGCTTTCCTGATTAACTCTTGTTGATGTAACTTCCTTACTTGCCGTTTTTGCAACATTCCAGTTGCATGCACTGCTGTTTATAATACAACCACTTTCAAGAAAAGGGGAACCAAGAGAGTTATCATATCCCATATCAACTAAAATATCATCATCACTAACATTTTTTATGTATGTAACACTGTAGACGACAGGTTGATGAGGTAGAATTATTTCAAGCCTTTTTGCTTCAACTTTATTTCCATTACCTAAGGTTGTATTTGCTGATAGCACCCAGGCTCCACCTGTTTTTTGATCAGATCCATAGCGTTGGACAACCCAACTTACTCTATCATGTTCAAAAAGTGAATCGACAAAATCATTCTTATTCTCAGCTTTAGTTTTAAGATCTCTATCAATTAATACATCACCTAAATCACTTGCTCTTATATTACTTGGTATATCATTACTTTCGACACTCTTTTCCGTTGCAACCTTAAGCGTTGTTTTATTCTTTTCTTCAACATGCAATTGACAACCATATAAAAGAGCTGTCAAACGATTTGTTCTGTTATAGAAAAAACCATCTTGAAGAACTGTTTCTTTTGAAAAGGGAAACTTGTGAAGTTTATTACAATTAACCCAACCACCATGAATATTTGTTGCACTAAATTCAACAAGTCTACCATTATGGTCTTGGATAATAGCACGGACCAAATCGTTACTTAATACAGTTGCATTCTTGTTTTCACTCAGTCTTACTCGTCTTATATCCATTATTTCTCCTAAATTTAATAAAATAGTTTATAATAATCTTTTCTTATATCTTATTTATAGTATAATACTATTTATATTTAAGTACAAAGGGAGATTAATTGTGATTAGTCAAAAAAACGGCATTTTTAACCTATCAACGAAAAATACTACATATCTTTTTGCTCTCAGAGAGAGTGGACATTTAGAACACCTATATTATGGACCATATATCAAGGAAGAATCTATAGAACTTTCAGCTTTACAATGCAAAGCAATATTTCCCATGGGAACTGCAACACTTTATAGTGAAGAAACGCAGAACTTAAATCTTAATATTTTAAAAACTGAAATTTCAACACCAGGCAAGGGTGACTATAGAACACCATCAACTGTTATTAGCTACAATGAGGGAATGACAACCTTAGATTTTATTTATAATCGTCATCAAATTTCAAAAGGAAAAACAACCTCCACTGAATTACCTTCTTCCTATGCGACACCCCAAACATGCCAAACATTGCAGATTACGATGAATGATAAAGAGCTTCCAATTAGATTGGTTCTTTCCTACTCTGTCTTTGAAGACAGTGATGTAATTTCCAGAAAAACTACAGTCTACAATGATTCAAAATCAATCATTACAATTCAAAGCATTGCAAGCATGCAGATAGATCTTGATGATAATGATTATGATTTAATTACATTTGATGGAGCTTGGGCAAGAGAGAGACATATTACAAGGCGACCTCTTAGCGTTGGTACAATAATTAATGATACAAGAATGGGAGTATCAAGTGCTTCACATAATCCATGCATATATCTTGCGCGAAAAGATTGTACAGAAATTGCTGGTGAATGCATTGCAACTAACTTAATATACAGTGGAAATCATAAAGAATCTATTGAGGTAAATGATTTCAATCAAACACGTATTTTAACAGGTATAAATGATCAAACCTTTAATTGGTCACTACACCCTGGAGAATATTTTGACTCACCAGAAGCAATTTCTACTTATAGTCTTCAGGGTTTAAGTGGTGCATCAAGGAATTTTCACTATTTTGTAAACAACCACATTGTTCGCGGATATTGGAAGAACAGACCTCGTCCTATCCTGGTAAACAACTGGGAAGCAACTTACTTTGATTTCAATAGTACAAAATTATTGAAGCTTGCAAAAAAAGCAAAGGAAGTTGGTGCTGAATTATTTGTATTGGATGATGGATGGTTTGGAGATCGCAATGATGATCTAAGTAGTCTTGGAGACTGGAGTGTAAATACACAAAAGCTTAAAGGTGGACTTGGAGAATTCTCTTCAAAGATTCATAACATGGGAATGTTATTTGGACTTTGGGTAGAACCTGAAATGATAAGCCGTAATAGCAATCTATTTGATATACATCCTGATTGGGCTATCATGATTCCAGGAAGAGCTCCAAGTGTAGGACGACATCAATTCATACTGGATTTAACAAATCCAGAGGTAAGAGGATATCTTGAACAATCGTTAACAAAAATATTCCAATTCAGTGAGATTGATTATGTAAAATGGGATATGAATAGAGTTTTCTCTGATATCCACTGTTCTCTTGCAAATACCTATAACTATGGAGAGTTCTATCATAGATACATACTTGGATTGTATGATCTTCTTTCAAAACTTAGAGATGCCTTTCCTAAGATACTTTTTGAATCTTGTGCGTCAGGTGGTAACCGTTTTGATCTTGGAATGCTATGTTATATGCCACAAACATGGACAAGTGACTGCACGGATGCATATGAAAGGGTTCTTATTCAGGAAGGAACCAGCTGTGGTTATCCACTATCAGCAATGGGATGTCATGTTTCCGCTTCACCAAATCACCAAACACTAAGAAGAACAGATATTGAAACACGTTTCAATGTTGCGTGTTTTGGTAATCTGGGATATGAACTAGATTTAACAAGTATTCCTCAATCACAACTTGATATCATAAAAGAGCAAATTGGATTCTACAAGCAATACAGAGAGACATTACAATTTGGAACATTTGTACGACTTGAAACAATGAGTAGCACCAATAAAAGGGCTCGTTGGGTTGTTATGAATAAGGATAAGAGTGAACTACTTGTAATGGATTACAAAGAAAAAGCTCAGGCAAATCCCCCTTTTGAAAAATTGAAGGTTGAAGTTGCAAATCCAGACTATCATTATGAATTGTTCAACCGACCACAAAGAATAGATATTTCAATGTTTGGTGATATGATTAAAAATATGGCTCCGGTAAATATTAAAGAAGGTTCCAAATCTGAAGAAATTGCAAATAAACTATTGCACCTAAATTGTGAGATTACACATCACCGAATAGGCGGTGATCTACTGATGCATGCAGGCATTAACCTAAATCAAGAATTTGGTGGCCTTGGATACGATCAAATACAATCACGCGCCTTAGGTGATAATGGTTCTAGAATCTATGTAATAAAAAGATTCAAAGAAACAGACTAAAAATCTAGTAACAAGGAAGTATCTTCTACTTCCTTACCTAACATTTTTTTTGCAAGTGGTAGATGAGTTGTTGGTCCAACCAACAATACTCCTACCACTTTTTTATCTTCAATGTACCAGGCCTCATATAGTTCACCTTTTCTCTTTGAAAGACATTGTCCCTTTTTCTCACCAAAAGTTGCTATATTCATATCATCAACAACAAACCTTGCTGGCATTTGCTTTGGTTCTATATAGTCAATTCCTTCGCCCAAAATATCAAGAGATGCAATATTTGCCATTGTTAATGCAACAGGTATCATACCTGGACACTTACCATTATATTGGGCACAATCACCAATAGCATATATATCGTTATCAGATGTTTTGCATCTAGAATTTACAACAATTGCACTATCTATCTTTAGTCCACAATTCTTAGCAAGACTTGTAGATGGAATAACACCAGCTGCAATTATTAAGGTGTTGCAATTAATAACAGTTCCATCTTGAAGAGTTATTGATTCAATATTTTTATTACCATCTACCTTAGATGCAAAAATACCACAGGTAATATCAAAATTACCTCTTTTTTTACATTTTTCTTCAACAATATTTGCTGCTTCTGTATTTAACTGTCTAGCTAATAAATTAGCTCCACCTTCAACAACATATACCTTTAATCCAAGAGCATTTATAGCCAAAGCTGTTTCAAGTCCAAGTAATCCACCACCAAGCACAACAACAGGTTCGTTTAATGATTTTGTTATTTGAATCCCATCATGATAGGTTCTTAGTGTGTAAATATTCTTCAAACCAGAAT
>CAYWGU010000003.1:0-54385 GCA_964457975.1 uncultured Spirochaetaceae bacterium
ATGTTTTTTCTTATGCCAAGGATCTGGAAAGAATATATGAAAACCTGCAATGCTATTATCTTCAATCATATCATTCAATACTTGTACAGCATCAAATCGCATGAGTCTAACATTTTCAAGTTCTCCATCCCCTACACCGGCCAATGTTTTTGCAAAACCATTTAGAAAAACCTCAAGACCTAGATAGTTATATTGATCTCGGTCTTTTGCAATTCTGACAGTTGAAACTCCCATTCCAAAACCAATCTCAATTATTACAGGTTTATCATTACCAAAGTTCTCTTTGTAATCAAGAATGCCTTTTCTATATGATAATCCATAATGAGAATAATACTTTCTTACAGCTTCAACTTGAAAAGTATGAAGGGGTGTAGTTCTTAGTACATAAGATTTAATATCTCTTTTTAATTCCTCACCCTCTTTTCTGCTTTCAACAAATTCAAGTTCTGGAATATCGCTGTAAATGGTGCTAGCTTTCTCTTTCATTATAGTTCTCCTACACAAGCTGCTTTAAAGTTTCAAGGATAAACAAACTCTTATCTTTAAGAGATACAGCATCAGTTTTTAACTTAATTGTTAATGGTCTCTTTGTATCATAAGTTACGGCACCGTTGCTATAGGCAAGAAGTCTTGTAAATTTATCAGGTTTTAATAATTTCATCTCTCTAAGTTTAATTACAACACGACCCTTTCGCTCTGCAAGATGAACAATCTTTAGTTTTCTACATATGATCTTTAACTCTGCAATATATAATAAATTCAACACTTCTTCAGGAGGATTACCAAATCTATCAGAGATCTCACTTGAGAGTCCCTGCAACTCAACATCTGTTGTAATGGCTGCAATCTTCTTATAAATCTCAAACTTAATGGATGTATCCTTGATAAAAGCATCAGGAATAAAACCTGTATAATCAAGCTCCAAGAATACCTCACTATCAAGTTCTTCTTGACTTGTGGATCTAAGTTTGTTTATCTCTTCATCAAGAAGTCTAATATACATATCAAGACCAACTGTTGAAAGTTGTCCACTTTGCTGCTTTCCAAGAAGATTTCCAGCTCCTCTAATTTCCATATCTTTCAAGGCAACCTTGAAGCCTGCTCCAAGTCCTGTATTTTCACTAATGGTTTTCAATCTCTTAATAGCAATCTCACTCAAGTTCTTATATTCAGGATAAAATAGATAGGCATGAGCCTCTCGCTGTGATCTTCCAACTCTTCCTCGTAGCTGATAAAGCTGAGAGATTCCATATTGGTCTGCTCTATCTATGATGATTGTATTTACATTTGGAATATCAATACCATTTTCAATTATTGTTGTTGATACAAGCACCTGTATTCCTTCATGAACAAATCGTCTCATCTTATCTTCAAGATTTTTGGGTTCAAGCTGTCCATGCGCTAACTCAATAATAACCTCTGGAAGCTCTTCTTGAAGCATGTTTACCACCTGATCAAGAGATTCAATTCTATTATGAAGATAAAATACCTGACCACCTCTATCGATTTCCTCTCTTATTGCACGTATTATTGTTTCAAGATTGAATCCTTCAATATGGGTATCAATGCTCTGACGTGCAATTGGAGGCGTCTTTAATAAAGACATATCACGTATTTTTAACAATGACATATATAGTGTTCTTGGAATTGGGGTTGCAGATAATGCTAATGAATCAATGGATGACCTCACATTTTTTATCTTTTCTTTATCCTTAACTCCAAATCGTTGCTCTTCATCAATAACCAAAAGTCCAAGGTCTTTATATAAAATATCCTTTTGAAGAATTCTGTGAGTACCAAATAGTACGTCAACTCCACCCTCAACAAGTCGTAAGAGAGTTCCCTTTTGATTCTTTTTTGAAATAACTCTACTTAGCAGTGCAACATTTATCGGAAAATCTTCAATTCTTTCTACAAAATTATTATAATGTTGTTCTGCAAGAATTGTAGTTGGAGCTAAAAAAGCTACCTGCTTACCATTCATAACAGCCTTAAATGCTGCTCTAAATGCAATTTCAGTTTTACCAAAACCAACATCACCACATACAAGTCTGTCCATAACAGAGTTGCTTTCCATGTCAATTTTAATATCATCTATGCAGGTTATTTGATCAGGAGTTTCTTGATAAGGAAACATGGCTTCAAACTGAAGTTGCATATCATTATCCTTTTCAAAGGGAAAACCTACTGCAGCCTTTCTTTTTGCATATAAGGTTATCAAATAGCTGGCAAGATCCTCGGCGCTCTTTCTAGCCTTTGCTTTCTTGTTCTCCCAAACCTTTGATCCAATCCTATCCAATGCTGGTGCATTGCCCTTTGATCCAATATATCTTTGAACAAGATTTGCCTGTTCAATTGGAACATAAATATTATCACCACTAGAATAAGCAATCTTGATATAATCACGTTCTCTATCAAATGATTTTACTCTATCAATCTTTAAGAACTTACCAATACCATAATTTACATGTACAACAAAATCACCTTCCTTTAAGTCTACAAAGGAGTCCAAAGGACTGCTTTTGGTGTGCTGCAAGGTTTTAATTATCTGCTTTCTTCTACCAAATATTTCATACTCACATATTCCCATAATTCTCATTGAAGGAATTGAAAACCCACCTGATATTTCCCAATCAAGATACTTTATTTGATTGTATCCCTTTAGCATCTGTTGAAGTCGTTTTTTTTGAACATCACCGCTTGTAAATATATAAATTTTCCATCCCATTGCAAAACGAGAATCTAGCTCTCCTTTAAATCGGGTAAAGTCACCAAAAAAGGATCTAGGTCCATCAATATCATACTTATATATTGATCTATCTTCTGGTAGATCAACAAGAGTAAATTTGTTTTTAGTTTCATCTTTGAACTTTGGAAAATCAAATAAAATTTGCTCAGGAAGTGGCACATTGCTATCTTTGTGATAGGCTTCTCTATATAGAGCCTTTGCTTCAGTTAGCAAGCTTTTGTAGGAGGTATCAAGTCTTATATCACCAATAAGTGCAAAATAATCATGATCTGATATGTATGAGGAAATATCGGTAAATTCAATATCGTCTTCCTTTTCAAGCATTGAAATTGATATTTTGTTTAAAGATTTAATGGTTTCTTGTGTTAATGGATCAAAGGTTGCAATTTTATCAATATCATCCCAATCAGCATAAATTCTAATTGGATCTTCCTGGGCGAATGCAAAGATTTCAACAACCTCACCTCTTACAGTAAATTCACCGGGAAGCTGTATGCTTGTGGTTCTAATATAACCAGCTGCTACAAGTGTTTCAGCAATAACTGTTGAATCAAACTTATCACCTATTTTAAGGGTTAATGAAGAATTATCAATCGATTTGGTTGATACAACCTTACTTGAAAATGCTCTAAGGTGAGTTACAATTATTGCATCACGAAATTCATTTATGCATCTTAAAACTTGAAGTTGGTTGTATTCCAGTACTCCTGGTTCAAACTGTGAATACATTTTTTTATCATTGCTTGGAAGATAGATTATTGGAATTTCAACATCTCCATCTTCATTATTCAATGTTCCATCTTTATTAACAGAGCGTCCTAAATCTTTTAGTAAATTAATGCAACTATCTTTAGTTGGTAAAATTGCCCAAACCTTGCCCTTTCTTGCTCGATGGATGCCTCTGATAAAAGATGCTAGAACAAAACCATCAAGTCCACTTAACTGAACATTTTTCTTGCCAGAATTGATGTCTTTGAAGGCATTGCCGGTTTTTATATATTGCTGTACTTGTTGTGATATCTTATTTTCCATATGATAATGGCAGAGTATCACATGTGAATATATTCACTCAATATTAAAAGGAAAAAAAGAGATCAATTTATGGAAGAAAAAAAGAAATCAAATATAAAGCTAGATAAAGACAAATTAGACATACTATATGCAGAGGTTTTAAGCTGTGCGAAGTATGCCGTTGAGATGCAAAGTTGCATTACAAGAAGCTATAAAGCTGATGGATCAGTACTAACAAAAACAGATCTAGAAATATCAAGTAGAATTATTACAAAGGTAAAATACTTATTTCCATCCTGCAATATTATATCTGAAGAAGAGCAAACTCCATATGATTGCACAGCTCCTTATACCTTTGTATTAGACCCCATAGATGGAACTGATGTTTATTCAAATGGTTTTCCATCCTTTGCATTAGCACTTGGAATTTTAGATAACAAAAGAATACCTGTTGGTTGCATGATTGTGGCACCAAGATTTGGTAGGGCAAAGGAGAGTCTTGAAATTAGACTTGATCCCTGTGGAAAATTATTAATTGACAATGAAATTATTAAAGAGCTAGATGCAGATAAAGATGTTGTAAAGCAGATTACCATAAGCTCAAAGAGTCAAAAGAAAATCAACTTTGATAACTACAAAGGAAAGGTTAGAACCTTTGGTTCAACCATAATACATATAGTATGTCCTGTAGTTTTCCCCTTCATACAAGGCTGCATCAATCAAAGAGCTTTTATTTGGGATATATGTGCATCCCATGCAGTGCTAAATCATCTGGGAATGAGCATAGTTTATAAAGATGGAACACCTCTAACCTATACAGATAAAATAATCATAGATAGAGATGTTTGTGATATGACACTTTACTGCGGTACAGAGAAGGGAATCAAAGATATGATGAGAGCCTTACCTGAAAAATAAATATTGAAATAAGTCTATGCTTAAGACATTTAGGATTTAATAGATACAAATTATTGAAAATAATATTAGTGAAATAATTAGATTATGAAATGTAATTTATAATTTACAGAAACAGATAACAAAGTTGTCAAATTTTATCAAAGCATAGTAGTTTCATTGAAAACAATGGATAGCAATATTCATTTATGATATTATTTTACCTAAGTCGGTTTTTAGGAGTAGAAGTAAGACCTGCACTATTTAAGACTTATAAGGTTCTATTTTATTTTTTCAAAATTTGCTTACATTCAACTTTTATTTTTGCTAAACGTTTATTGATTTTTGGAGGACTTATGAAACATTTATCTCTTGCTCCTTGTGGCGTTGTATGTGAATTGTGTATTGGATATCAAAGATTAAAAAACAAGTGTTCCGGCTGCAATACGAATGGAATAAAACCAAAACGTTGTATAGGTTGTTCAATTAGAAACTGTAAAGAGAAGTCAAATCCACAAGAGTTATGTATCAATTGTAAAAAATTTCCTTGCCGCAGAATAAAGGATTTAGAAAAACGATACTCTACAAAATACAATGAGAGTCCTACTGAGAATATGCAAATTGCTGTTAATATGGGTTTAGAATCCTTTGAAAAAAAAACTTTAAAGCAATGGACATGCCCTGAATGTGGTAATCTCTTTTCTGCTCATCGAAAAACTTGCATAGTATGTGGACATCCGAATTGTAACTTTCCAATTGAAAATAAATAGTACAAAAGATATAGATATTCAAAACATTTATCTACTACATTCTAAACGTCATAAAAATAGCCTAAAACAATAAAAAGGAAGGTGCTTTTAGAATAATCTAAAACATACCTTCCTTTATTGTATCTAATAATTATTAGAATGTTTCTGGAATTTTTTTCTCATCAAACCATTTTCTTGCAAGATAGATGAAAGGAGTATCACACATGGCTACAACCCACTTCAATACATAGGTAGAGATTGTAATCTCAATTACCACATCGAGTGGAAATACTCCATAAAAGGCAATGAAAGAAAACAATACAGAATCTATTAATTGAGAGACAAATGTTGAAGCATTATTTCTAATCCAGATGTACTTCTTTCCGGGGAATTTCTTCTTCCAGAATGCATAAGCCCATATATCATGATGGTTGCTTAAAAAATATGCAATTAAGGATGCAACTGTCAATCTAGGTAATAGAGAGAAAATTGTAGTTAATGCATTGTGAGCAAAATCTGATTCTGCTGGATTGAATTTCAAGGCAAGCTGCATGAACACTGTCAAGCAGATCAATGCTAGAAAACCAATACCAATTGCCTTTTTAGAATCTTTCTTACCATAACATTCAGATAAAACATCAGTTGCCAGAAACTGTGTTGCATAAACAATGTTACCAAGAGTCGCTTCCAGTCCAAACAGATTGACTGTTTTTGTAACCTGGATGTTGGCGATTATTACAGAAATAGGAATCCAAATATATAATCCTAATTTTCCATAAAGACGAAAGGCTACCATTATAGCCCCAAAATTGAGTAGTAATAGAAGGAACCACAATAATTCATTCATTAAAAAACCTCACTCAGATAGAATAGACAGAAACAATAAAGTTTCCCTACGCCAAGATGCTGCCAATTAAAAAAGATTTAATAAGCGTGCCACTTCCACCTCGGTCTAAGTGCACAACGTGCAATGCGAATTGTACAATAACAAATTTGATTAAAAAATTCAAATACCAGGCATGAAATAATTATACAAAAACAACAAATTACCTACTCATATTTCAAAACGGGCGTTCTAGAGGCTTTTTGAAACAATTTATGTCAAATATTAATAATTTAGAAACTTTTTACCAATATAAAAAATAGTTAAATCTTTTCAAGAAAACACATTACAAAGTCACTCCAATATAAGTACATAACTTTTTATTTTTTTTTATAATAAGTGATTGACCCTTACCCAGTTTTCCTTTATATTCCTACATGTGCTTAAGCAATGCAGCTTATACATGACCGGGGAGGTTCCCGAGCGGTCAAAGGGGCCAGACTGTAAATCTGTTGGCTACGCCTTCGAAGGTTCGAATCCTTCTCTCCCCAAAATCAAACTTCATCACCTGTGATGGAGTTTTTTTATCATCAAATTTATCTTTAATTTTATCAACCTCTGTAATTTGAAAAAATACAAACATCAATTAAAACCTCCTATAAGCACTTATTAATTCACTCAAAAACGTTATTTTTATTCCTTTTTTTCTCAAAACCTTGATTTTTAAGTAAATAAAAGGGTTTTTTTCAATAATACTTCCTTTTTTTGTTGCATTTTGTGATAGGTATGCTAAAATTAATTAATCAAATAATTGGAGGCCTAATATGACAACTAGTGATCAATTGCTAGCTCAAGTTGAAACTTATGAAGCAGAGAATGCTAAATTCACAGAAAAAGGTGTAAAAGCATCAGCTGCACGTGCAAGAAAAGCACTTTCAGAAATTTCTAATCTTTGTAAATTACGTAGAAAAGAAATCATGGAAGAAAAAAATAGCGCGATGTAATGTTTTGCATAGAAATAAGAAAGAAGAGACTTTTGTTTCTTCTTTTTTATTTCTACTTATTAAGTTCCTCTTTATACGGAATTTCTATTATTTCAAGTTCAAACCTATCCAACCCATAGCTTTTAATAACATCAGCTACAAAGCATTTTCTAATGCAAAGCAACATACTTATATGTTTCATTAAAAGATCTCTTAGAAGCTCATTAAAACCCTTTCCACAGAGTTCTAGACGACCAACCTCATCTATCACTGCAATTTTATTTGAATCAGCTTCAAGTTGATTTAGTAAAGAATCGTGTGCAGCTTTAAAAGCACCTTGTCTAATATAAAATCGACCCATTCTCTCCAACGATTGATCATAGCACTCATCCATCAGAGGAATTTTCTCATCATTTGTTATATCGTTTAAATAAAAAGAATTCTTTTCTTTATTTGAAAAAGAAAGAAATCCCAGGTACTTCGACCTATCCTCTCTTATTAGATTCTTAGCATAGGTTGTTTTTCCGGAATTTATATTTGCACTTATTATAATTACTTTCATAAAGTTATTTTAAACAAGAAATGATTGTAAAACATCAAACGCTTTCATTGAATCAGTTCTATTGATTACAAAAGTTAACTCATTCTTTGTTGATATAATTTCTATTACATTGATTACTTCCCAAGCAAGTTTTCTTACAGCTTCATAAACAATGCCAGGGGTTGCCATGAACTCACCAGAGAACACAAGTGATAATGCAACAAGGTCATCTTTTCTATGAAGAATTTCCTCTCCCAAAGATATTTCATCAACAACATCACCATATTTTTCACTAACCGCAACTGATATTTCATGAGAACCAAGTGATACATTCAAGAAATCACCTTTCTCTGTTGAAACTTCATGATATAGCTTTGTGAGTTTTGATAAGAATTTATCATTACGTACAATGTTTAAATCACAGATTTTTGTTTTCATTACAATCTCATAATCAACATTGACTTTCTTTTCAGAATTTTCTCTTGTCTTTAATTCTTCACCATATCGTCTAATTGCCATAACTATTGCACTGTGCTTAACACTCTTGCCATAGTTCTCTTCCACTTCTTCTTTAATTGAAGAGGCATAATTACTAAAAGATAAAATACCTCTAACCAACATCTCATGAATAAAAGGGGTTTTATCTATAATTCTTTTAACACAACTACTAACTGATTCAGCCATTTTTAAGTGCCTCCACCTTCTGTTAATATAATCACAATTTGCAAATATTTGCAACATATTTTTATTATAAACCACAATTTGTTTCAAATAATGAAAATTTACCAACCAAAAAACACCTTAAAGAAAAATTTTAATATTTTTTATTTTGTTTATTTTAAGTATCATCATATTTAAGGATACATAAATGAACAATAATAAACTAATTGGATGCCACCTAACCAGCAGCAAGGGATATGAAAAAATGGCACAGAGTGCAATGGAGCTTGGTGCAAATACATTTCAATTTTTTACAAGAAACCCAAGAGGAACAAGAGCAAAGCAATTGGATTTAGATGATATAGAGAGATTCAAAGCAATATGGAACAAACCTTTTGTAGCACATGCTCCTTATATATTAAATCTATGCTCCTCAAAAAAGGATTTAAGAGAACTTGCTGTTAAAATCATGATTGATGATTTAAAAAGACTTGATGTAATTGGATGTCCTTACTACAACATTCATCCAGGTTCTCACACAGGACAAGGCTCTAAATTAGGAGTTCAAGAAATAGCTGATGGCATTAACAGAGTACTAAGTGTTGATACTCCTGTGATGTTCTTGCTTGAGACAATGAGTGGCAAAGGTACAGAAATGGGCAGAAACTTTGATGAGCTAGCTGCAATCCATGAACTAGTTGAAAAGAAAGATGGTGTGGGTTATTTACTCGATACTTGCCATGTTTTTGATGGAGGATATGATTTAAATGAAAACCTTAATTCTGTCATATCTGATTTTGACAAAATTTTGAATCTTTCTAACTTAAAAGCAATTCATCTCAATGATAGTAAAAATATTTTAGGTTCTCACAAGGACCGTCATGAAAAACTTGGAGATGGAAATATTAATATTGAAACCATTACAAACATTCTAAACCATCCCTCTCTAAAAGATCTTCCATTCATACTAGAAACACCAAACGATTTAGACGGGTATAAAAAAGAGATTCAAATGGTCAAAGAATTAAGCAAATAACCACATATAGTGTTATACATTTATCTAATTAGTTAATTATTAGTAAATACTACACTAGATTTTTTATATCTTATTTATTATATTTATGTTGAGTTCAAATAAGTAGGTAATATTATGAGATGTCCCAAATGTGCTAGTTTAAAAGATAAGGTACTGGAATCAAGGCAAAATGCAAATGGTTCAAGTATCCGACGAAGACGAGAATGCCTTGAATGTGGATATCGCTTTACCAGCTATGAAAAAATTGAAGAAAAAACTATAACTGTAATTAAAAAAGATGGTAGAAGCCAACAATTTGATATTAAGAAGATTGAGAGAGGAATAAGAACCTGCACTCAAAAGTTAAATATTGAGGAAGAGGTAATTTCTCAATTACTTGATGATATAGATGATGCTATAGCAGAGCAAGCTGGTCATGAAAGAAGAATCAATTCATCCGCTATTGGAGAGGAAACATTGAAACAACTTTCAACAATCAATACAGTTGCATATGTTCGATTCGCATCTGTTTATAGAGCCTTTGATGATTTAGATTTATTCATCCAAGAAATTGAAAGATTAAATGTAAATAAAAAATAATTATCTGACCATTATAAAAAATTGTATAAATTATCTTTTGTTAATCTTCTTTTTTCATGCCTACATTCATGTACAAATCCTTCAACCTTAAAAAAAATACCTCCCTTCCAAATAAATGAAACAGAGATATTTTCATAGACAATTATGATTAAAGATTAATCATGAATATATTGCATTAACTCTTTAAGTTTTGCAGCCAATTCTTTCTTGGTAGCAGCTTCTGCAACAAGTCTCAAGTAAGGCTCTGTATTGCTCTTTCTAATATTAAACCACCAAGTAGGATATTCAATTCTGTAACCATCAAAGTCATACATCTTCTTACAGTCCTTAGAATAAACATCCTTTAACTTTTCCATTACCTTATCTTTATCGTTGATCTTAAAGTTAATTTCACCGCTTGATTCATAATGGACAATATTCCTCATTGCATCACTAAAGCTCTTACCATCCTTCTTATGCTTTGCTACAACATCCAACATCATCATTGTTGCAAACATTGCACTATCGCAGTTGTTAAAAGCATGGAAGTAATAGTGACCTGCAAGTTCACCACCGAAGATTGCATCAGTCTCTCTTAGTTTTGCTTTAGCATTAACATGACCTACCTTCCATAGATCAATTTCAAAACCAAGTTTTGCCAAATAATCTGTGGTTGATTTACTTGTTCTAATATCACAAACAGCAATTTTTTCTCCTGGCATGTTGATCATCTTCTCACCAAGTAGTGCCATTGAATGATCTGCATTGATATAAGTACCATTCTCATCTATAAACATAACTCTATCTGCATCACCATCAAAGATGATACCTAAATCGCAGTTATTGTTAACTACTGCTGCTTGTAGCTGAACGCAGGTTGTAGGATCTAGAGGATTTGGTTCATGATTTGGAAAGTTTCCATCCATTTCATAGTTAAGGTAGATATGATGATCTCCAAATAATTCCTTTACAAGCAATGGTGCAACACCATTGCTACAATCAATTGCTAAATTTAGATTTGAAAAATCTGGTAAATAGCTTTTTAAGAACGCAAGATAAGGTGCTTTTGCATCTACTACCTTTATTGTTCCTTTCTTATCACTTGCAACAGGCACTACAAGATCATTGAGAACCATATGCTCCAATTCTTTAAGTCCAGTCTCACCACCGACAGGAATTGCAAATTCTCTACTAACCTTTATACCATTGTATTCTTTTGGGTTATGAGATGCAGTAATTTGCACACTTGCTTTTACATGAAAATGAGCAGTTGCAAAATATACCATTGGTGTGGTTGATTTTCCAATAGATAATACATAGTTACCAGAGTCCATTACACCTTGAGTTAGAGCTCTAAACATTGCATCACTGCTAAGTCTTATATCTCGACCTACCAATACCTCATTTGTATTAAGCAATTTTGGTAAGAAAAATCCTACTTTATATGCCAAATCTTCATCTATGTCTTTGTTGAAAACACCACGAATATCGTAAGCTTTAAATGCGCCCATCTTTATTTCTCCTATCTTTATGATTCTATATTATTATCGAGCATCAAACCATTTTCCGGTTAATGATACTTCTAAAGGTTCATTCAAATGTTCTGGTATTAAAATTTCTTTACCACAATCAAGTGCAAAGTTGTCACTCATACCGGCAATGTAATCATATACCAATAAATCACTGTTGCCCTCAAATTCTATATACTTACTTTCCATCTCACTTAGATGCTGAGCAAAACCTGAAGCAAGCATATTTTTTTCACCGTCATATAAATCTGAATTGCCTTTAAATTCACTGTATAATGAATTCAGATAATCCGCAATAAGATTTAGTAGTCTTGTAAAGTATTTTCTATAGCCACTTAAAAGAGATGATTTATATATTTTTTCATAGTTAAATTCTTTCATAATGCATACTGCTTCAAAGATTTCATCACCAAAGGCTATTCCATTTTCTTTATTACTATTCTTTATTAGATTATTTACCATTGTATCAATAATCTTACCATTATCTATTCCCAAAAGAAGTCTAGGCTTCTCAGGTAACTCCAATGGATCAATTAATTTCAATCTACAAGCATCTTCAAAGTCTCTTCCAAGATAAGCTATTGTATCACAGAATCTTACAACACATCCTTCATAGGTTGCTGGGATCAATCCTTTTTTAGCTTTTATTGCACCAAGATCTTTAACAACAAAGGAAGGTTTCATTGATTTAAGTAGGGATTCACCACAGTGACATACAATTCCATCTCTTACAGCATAGGTTAGATTCAAACCTTCACCACCGCGAGAGAGAAAATCTACAACACGAAGAGAATGAATTTCATGTTCAAAGGAATCAAGGTTAGCCTTAATTCTTAAATCATTTATAATGGACTCACCTAGGTGACCAAAAGGAGTGTGCCCTAAATCATGTCCCATACCAATGGCCCAAGCAAGTTCTTCATCAAGATCTAGTCCTCTACAAACTGTAGAGGCAATTGATGCTACATGCAAGCAATGCTCCATACGAGTGCAAATGTGATCATTGCTTGGAGCATAGAATACTTGAGTTTTATGTTTTAATCTTCGAAAAGCTGAAGAATGAATGATAGCAGTTGTATCTCTATAATAAGGACTTCTTACTGCATCGTCATCTCTATTTTTAACTCTTTTCTCCAATTCATCGGTTGAAAGTTCATTTAGTAGTTTGTTTAACATTCCCATACCCCATGAAATATGATATCATGTTATAATCAAAATTTCCACTGAGGAGAACTTATATGAGTAATTTTCTATTACAAACGCTAATACTACTATCTTATTTAATTTCACTCTTTTTAGTGATTCATTTTCTTTTTTCCAAAGAAGGCAGATATTGGATAATCCCTTTAATTCTTAATATATTTTTTGTAATGGCACAGTCAATAATAATAATAGATTCAAATGGTGGTGCACTACCTTTCAACATTGAAGTGGTTGATTCAATACCAAACTTCTTCTCAACAATGACAGGCTATTATGTTTTATTTGGAATATCAATTTTGTGGCTATTTCTTGTACTTACCTTCCATCATGGTTTTGGAAAACATAAGGAACCTGTTGAAAAAAGACAAAATATGATGAAGAAAAATTACTATGGTGCTATTTATACAGAGCAAATTGGAAAGCAGGAATTTAGAGATAAAATTAAAGAAAGAGAGCAACGAAGACGATATGGTACAAGCAAACCTAAAGTTGATAATTTCTCAAAGGAATGGATAGATAAGTTTGATAGAACATAATAAATCATTGAAAAATAACTATTTTTTTTGCGGGATAAAGCATTCAGGAAAGACAACCCATGCAAAGATATTTGCAAAAAACAACAACATGGATGTCTTTGATGGAGATGATCTAATCCTTAAATCTTTAAAAGGACAAAGTATTAGATCTTTCTATAAAGAATTTGGAAAAGATAGCTTTATGCAAGAAGAATTCAAAACCATAGAAGGCTTCTTAAAGGATAAAACAGAAAACAGGGTACTATCACTTGGTGGTGGTATCTGTGATAATGTTAGAGCAATCAATCTACTGAAAGATAATGGAATCCTTATCTTTATAAAAGTTAATGAAAAGGCATTGTACAAAAGAATAATAATTGATGGAATACCTCCTTTTTTAGAAGGAAATTCTAAAGAAAAATTTCACCTTCTTTTTAATGAAAGAGAGAAGAAATATCTTCATTATGCAGATATTATAATAGAAGTAAAGGATGCTCCAATCGATGATACTGCAAAGATAATAGATGCAAAAATAAATAAATGGATAAAAAATGTCACATAACAGCTTTGGAACAAACATTACAATAACCACATTTGGAGAATCGCATGGTGCAGCAGTTGGTGTAATCATGGATGGATTAAAAGGTAACTTTCCTTTTGACTTAGAATTCATTCAAAGTGAGATGGATAGAAGAAGACCAGGAGGAAATACTCTTGGAACTCCTAGAGAGGAAGCCGATACCATAAAAGTGCTCTCGGGTGTATACAATAATAAAATAACAGGAACTCCTTTGACAATGATTGTTGAAAACACAAATCAAAAATCAAAGGATTACTCCAAAATTGAAGATGCATTTAGACCAGGTCATGCAGATTATACTTATTTTAAAAAATATGGAATAAGAGATCCTCGTGGCGGAGGACGATCAAGTGGTAGAGAAACTGTTGCTCGTGTAGCAGCCGGTGCTGTATCAAAACTTTATTTAAATGAATGTGGAATTAGCATCGAAGCTGCAACCATACAAATTGGTAGTATCAAAGTTGATAAAAATAATATAGATTGGGAAGAAAGAGTTAATAATGAACTCTACTGCCCAAATGGTGAAAAAGCAAAAGAAATGAGCTGCCTTATTAATGATTTAAGGTTGCAAGGCGATAGCATTGGTGGCGTTATAGAATGTAGAATAAAAGGACTTCCAGTTGGCCTTGGAGATCCTGCATTTGATAAAATCGAAGCTCTTCTCGCCCATGCAATAATGAGCATTGGTGCTACCAAAGGCTTTGAAATAGGTGATGGCTTTGCCGCTGCCTCATTAAAAGGTTCACAAAACAATGATGAAAATTCAACTGAAGGATTTCTATCAAATCATTGTGGTGGCACCCTCGGTGGAATAAGTACAGGACAAGATTTAATATTTAGAGTTGCTTTCAAACCAACTCCATCAATTTCTTTCGCCCAAAAAACGATTACAAAAGATAATAAAGATACAGTTATTACAATTGAGGGACGACATGATCCATGTATATGTCCTCGTGCAGTTGTAGTAGTAGAAGCAATGAGCGCCATTGTTATTTTAGATTTATACTCTCAATTACCCTTGGAGGCTAATTAATTGAACGACACCCCTTTAATAGTTCAAAGTGATAAAACACTACTTTTAGACGTTCATCATGAACAATTTGATGAATGCAGAAATGATATTTCAACGTTCTGTGACTTAATAAAAAGTCCTGAACATGTACACACATACGCAATAACTCCAATATCTCTTTGGAATGCTGCATCATGTGGAATAGATAGTGAAAAAATAATTATAACATTGAATAGATGGTCTAGGTTCCCTATTGCACCCTCTATTAGCTTCTTTATCAATGACATCTCAACTAGATTTGGTAAGCTTATCTTGATGGAAGATGACAGAGAAGAAGTTTTGAAGAAAAAGAGTGAATGCTCAGAAAAAGAGAATTTAGAAACCCTTTCAAATGAAGAAATAGATAAAAAACTAAATAATTATTTAAAGCAAAAAACGATTAATGCAAAAATCAGAAAAGACATAAATAAGAAGAAGAAAAAAGGCGAAAAACTAACAGAGGAAGATGAAAAACTTTTAATTGAATTAGCAAATCCCATTGGATCTCTTATTGAAGAAGATAACAAGAAGCAAGGAATCCTATCCCCTTTTGAAGAAACTTATCTGCTAAAAATAAAAGATGACTTGATATTTAAAATAATTGCTGCAAATAGAAATTTTGATGACATTCTATTTAGAGCAGAGGGAAAAAGCTTTGCACTTCGTAAATTATCACGTGGAGACGTCAAGGTTAGACTGATTAATCTAGGCTATCCTGTGGATGATAGAATACCTTTAAAAAAAGGTGTCCCAATTGATGTTAACTTCAGAGCTAAGACCTTGGAAGGAAAAGACTTTGGAATAAGAGATTATCAAAAGAAAGCAGCTGATGCACTGATAGGTCAAGGTGGACCTGGTTCTGGCTACGGAACTGTTGTTCTTCCTTGTGGTTCAGGTAAGACTGTTATTGGTATGGAAATACTAACAAGGCTAGCAACTCGAACATTGATTATTACTACAAACGTTGCTGCTGTTCACCAATGGATGAATGAATTAAAGGACAAAACCGATTTACCAGAAGAGGAAATAGGCGAATATACAGGTGAAAACAAAAACGCAAAAAGAGTTACAGTTTGCACCTATCAAGTATTAACTTGGAGACCAGATAAAGTTGGTCCATTCCCACATTTTGAATTACTTACAAAAGGTGAATGGGGACTTATTATATACGATGAGGTGCACATGTTACCAGCACCTGTATTTAAAGTAACCGCAGAGCTCCAATCTCTTTTTCGTGTAGGGCTTACTGCGACTCTTGTAAGAGAAGATGGTAAGGAAGATGAGGTATTCTCACTTGTGGGTCCAAAGCGTTTTGATGTTCCCTGGAGTGAGCTTGAAACCACAGGTTTCATTGCTCAGGCCTTCTGCTATGAAGTACGTGTTCCTCTCCCTCTTGATATGGAAGTTCCATATGCCCTTGCAAATAAGCGAGAGCAATTTAGAATTGCTAGTGTAAATATAAGAAAACTTGAAATTGTTAAGAAACTTCTTAAAAAACATGAGGGTGAATTTATTCTTGTTATTGGGCAATACCTATCACAATTAAAATTAGTAGCAAAGGAAATAGACGCTCCTATTATTACAGGTTCTACCGCAAATAAAAAAAGAGATGAACTTTATACAAAGTTTAGAAATGGTGAATTACAGATTCTTGTTGTATCGAAGGTTGCAAACTTTGCAATTGACCTTCCAGATGCATCAGTTGCAATTCAACTATCTGGTACATTTGGATCCAGGTCAGAGGAAGCACAGCGACTTGGAAGAATACTACGACCTAAAGATATAAATAGTAATTTTTATTCTCTGGTAACTCAGAATTCTTCAGAGGAAGAATTTGCACTTAACAGACAAAAATTTCTAGCTGAACAAGGATATCGTTACTCGGTAGAAGTTTTCGACAAATAGGTATATACTATAAAACAAGTGTAAATAATAGATATTACAAATATTTCTACTACAAAAAACATAACATATATAACATATATATTAACGAAGGAGAGGAGAACCGAAAACATTTGGTTTTAAGAATTTATGAATAAAGAAACAATTTTTTTTAAGAAGTGGCTTGAGAGTTTGGATAATGAAAAGTTCTATTATTTTGCAAGGAACTTCCTACCCCAGGTAACAACTCCTTACAACCAGATTGAAGTATCTGAACAGTTGATTTCCTTTTTCTTAAATGAAGAAAATGCGAATACAATGCTCAGCACCATTGATGAAGTAGATAGTCTACTTATAGCATTATTTCAAATTACTGGTGGCGCTTGCTCTTCTGATATATTGAAACTACTAAGGCCCTTTGAAAATGCAACCAAAACAGGGGATGATAATTTTATATTCTATTCTTATTTTAGCAAGAACCCAAATATAGAAGAGTTTGATTACGTTGAAATTATTGATCATATTTCATCTCTAGTAAAAAGAATGATAATACTAACACAAGATGGAAAGTTTATATTGAATCCAATATTTGGTGAAGATTTATTAGCGAGAGCATCATTAAAACCTTTTATTGAAATCAGTAAATTAGATAAGGAATATATTAAAAATAAAAATTATATTTCAACTGATTTATTGAGAGGATACTTCAGTATAATGAAGTTAAACAAATCTTTAACTATTAACCAGAAGAAAAATATACTCCCTCCTCTTTTTCCAACATACAGCGAATTTGAAATATTAGCTATTGCAGATATCATTGATGGTCTTTTATTGGATTTAAACATATTCACTCCATTTGATTGCATTGAATACAACCTACTGCAGGCACTGATAGATCTAACTGATTTTGAATTATCTGTATTGTTGATTGCAAATAAATTGGGTCCGGTATTTGATCTTGATAAAAAGTTTTTTATATTTGCATCAGAACTATTAAAATATTCTCTTCAAATAAAGTGCTTTACAAGAACATCTCTCATTCTTTTATGCGAGGCTTTATCAATAAAGTTTGACGTTCCTGTAAAGGATGATTTTATAAACCTTTTAATTGGTTTAAAGATATTTCATGAAACAAGCACCGGCTTTTATATCAGTAATATTAAAAAAGAAAAAGACGAATCCCAAACACTCGTTTTTGATACAGACCTTTCTGTCCGTTATCTTGGTGGAAGAGATAAAGGTGACATTCTTTGGAGATTCACTGAATTATCATCTCTAGATACACAAACAATTTATCAGCTAACTAAAGAAGACTTTAGAGATACCCTTGATAGCAATATTGATAAAGAAACTATTTACAACTATGTAATTGAAAATAGCTTTTCTGGAGTAAACTGTCCTGCTCTGAAATATCTTGATTTGGTGGAACAGCAGTACAGTCAAATATCAATATTTGATGGAATTATAATTCAGGGCAATGAAAGAGTTTCAAAAATTCTTTCTGCACATCCAGATTTACAGATTCATATCTTAAATAAATTAGGGGAAAACCTTTTCTTAATGAGACGTGATACCGAAAGTACATGGACAAAGCTTATAGAAAACACAGGGCTTCTTGTTCCACGTCGTAAAGGAGATATTATTCAAACTGATACATTCTTTACAAATGAACAATGGAGAATTGGCAAGGGCTATCATCTAAAAGAAGAACAAATAGGGTTAATTGAAAAGCTCAAAGCTCTTTGCAATATCAACAACGTTGAAATGAATATCTTTACAAATGAACTTGCAAAAAAAACTTTCTCCAATAAAAAATTAAAAATAGCAATTGAATTGCTTGATTGTAGAAAAGAAGAAAAAAATGATTTAAAATCTCGTCTTATTAAGTGCATGATTATAAACGAATCTCAACTATTTGCCCCACAGGTGCTGGATACAAATATAGTCGCCAGTGGATTTGATTATAGAAGAAAGGTTAATGTATTCAAGATGGCTACCAAAACTGAAGGAACAATTGTTAAGATTGGTTACATGAAGCATGAGTTCTTGATGGTTGTTAATAAGGTAAACACTCTTGGAAACAATGAATATAGTGTTGTTGCAAAACGACTTCCCACCCTTGAAGAGGTTGAACTTCCTATAAACAAAATCTTCATTGTTAAGATTACAAATTACATTACTGATTAGAATACAAAAGGAAAGGCTATTGCCTTTCCTTTTTATTTCTTCTGCTAATTTTTTTTTATTCATTTCTTTTATTCATTTCTAATAAAAACCATATCTGATTCATATTTCCCTAAATGTAAATAGCATGTTATCAAACGGTGATCACTGTAATATCTACATTATCAAAAATACTAATTTTCAGAATATTTGATATATTTTAAAAGTATTATCTTCAACTCATCAATATCTATTGGTTTTGCAAGATGTGCATTCATACCACTTGCTAAACAATCTCTAACATCATTAAAAAAGGCATTTGCTGTCATTGCTATTATTGGAATGATCTTGGCCTCTTCTGTATCAATTGCTCGTATTTCTTTTGCCATTTTAAGGCCATCCATAACAGGCATCATGATATCTGTAAGAATGCAATCAAAAGAGCCAGGTGGCGAGTTCTTAAATCTCTCAAGAGCATCCTTACCATTGTATTCCTTTGTACATACTATATTAAACTTATCAAGAATCTTCGATGCAAGAAGCATGTTAACTTTGTTATCTTCAACAAGCAAAACTTTCTTTCCAGAAAGCAAATCACCATTTGTTATCTCAGTTACTTTTAAGATTGTACTCTGAACCCGCTTATCCTTTTCGCTTTGCATACGAATAGGAGTTTCAATTATGGTTTTTGTTCCAACCCCCGTTACACTTTCCATTCTAATTTTTCCACCAACTTCAGCAAGGTTCTTCTTTACAATAGCAAGACCCAATCCAGTTCCTTCAATGTTATTTATTATTGAAAAACTTGATCTGTAGAAAGGATTGAATACATTATCAAGTTCCTCTTGATTCATTCCAACCCCTTCATCTCTGATGGTAATAATCCATTTGCTGTACTTATCATTAATTGATTTAAAATCACGTACAGTTAGATATATACTTGTATTCAAATCTGAAAACTTAGACGAATTATTAATTATGTTTTCAATAATTCTACAGGACATAGCTTTATCAACCATAATGGAGGCATCATGTATTTCAAAATCAGTGACCAATTGTTGGTTTTTATTTAATAAAAGACCCTTCATTCTATTGGCAATTTCATTCAAAATATCATAGGCATTATAAGGTAGAATATTGAAAGCAATTTTATTGTTTTCAATTCTACTTAAATCTAAAATATCATTTATTAAAGACATTAAATGAGCTGAGGAATCTTTGATAATTTTCAAGCTTTCTTCAACCTGTTCCTTGTTATTTATATCATCAAGAGCTAGATTATTCATCCCAATAATTGCATTCAAAGGAGTCCTTATATCATGAGACATTGAGGAAAGGAAGGTGGTCTTGGCATTATTGGCACTTTGTGCCAATTCAAGAGCATCTGCTAGCTGTTTATTATTGAATTCATTTTCTCTTTGAATTTCTGTAATATCATCCCAGAATTCTCCAAATACACGACGTTCTTTGTCAATATAAAAAACCTTTGATCTTTTTATGTATTCAATCCCATCTTTATCCTTAACTGTAAAAACAGTATAGAAAGGATTATTTGACTTTAACCTTTCGTTAAAATATTGCTCTAAATTATCCATTCTATCCTGGGTAACATTTAAAGTTTTTATAAACCTATCAAGACCTTCTTTAATGGTAAGAATACTTACATTGTCATCAAAATTGAATATGCTATCTTTATTTGCACGTGCTATCAACTCATCATTCGCAAAATCCATTCGTGTAAACAATTCATAATTTTGATCTGCTGATATTTGAAGCATTTGTTGAGTTTTTACCTCAATATCAACATCCTCCCCAGATATAAAACACATTAAATCCAGTGTTTCAGGGTTCTCAATTACCTTCATCGTTAATTTTAGATATGTGAGTTTATTTATTAGAACAAGCCTAAAGGTTTTATTTGTGGTATTAATCCCCTTTCTAAAATTCTCCATTAAATCTTTCGTAAAGTTTTCTCTTATATTATCAATATCCTTTTGAGAGGATAGTGTTGAATAAAATTTTGCTATTAAATTATCTTGCCCAAATTCATGCAATTTATTATTTGTACTCGAAAATGTAATAATTTCATTTGTACTTAAATTCATCAAGCAATATATTAGATGGGATTCATTTCTAAGCCTTAAGAAGTTCATATCATCGTTGTATTTTTTTTCAGCTAGTTTTAACTTTGTTATTTTTCTTGAAGATCCAATTGCCATTGACGAGATGCCCTTCTCTTTCTTAAGAACAGTAATCTCTGAATGGTACCACTCATAACTTTCACCACTTTTATTTGCTCGATATTCTGCAGAAGATCTTTCAAATCCATCTTTTATATCTTGAAACATTTTTTTATATAATGGAAGATCTTCCTTATTCACAACTTTAAAAGATTCTTCAAGAGGAATTTCGTTTACAGAAAAAAGATTAATTGATGAAGGTTCTCCATTCATTAAAATCAAATCATGTTCAATATCAAATTCCCAAGAGCCGATATGATTATTGGCAAGAATGGTTTGCAACCTAGCTTCAAGTTTTTTATAACGATCAAGATCGCTTCCAGTTATAATTATTTTATTACGATGACCTTCATTATCATAAATAGCTGACATTTTTATATCACGCCATCTGTATTCTTTATCACCAAATAAACTCATTGATTCAAAGTTTACATAATCTTTAAAGCCTGATTTAACAGCTTCAAAGGAGGACTTATAAAGATCAAAACACTCTGGATAAATAACTCTTTTTACCTGTTCATTATCTGGGAAATTTTCTAAATTATCACCAAGTAATAAAGACTCTTGAGCATATTCTGAAGTATGGACAAGTCCTGTTTTAAGATTGTAATCAAAGTAAATAAGGTTTGAATGTGCTAAGGCAACATTTAATTGTGATAGCATCAATTGTGCGTCTCTCTCACCATCTATCAATTGAGTTACGTCATTTACATATCGAATGTAGGCCTTTTTATCCTCCCATTCTATCTCACCATAGGTAAGGGTAAAGTAACCATTAAGAGAATCAAGATATATTGAATTTTTAATGCCTACAACTTCAAGGCTCTTTAAACCATTAGAGGTTTTTACACCCCAAGTTTTATCAAACAGAAGTGTTGATTTATCATTTTCATCGCACTTAGCTAATATAAAGTCCCCAATTGTATTGGTTCTGATTAAAGAATTACTTTCACTATCTATGATGAAAACGGCTGAATTTATACCATTGAGCATTTTTTCTTTTAGAAGAGACTCTCCTGTTTTATACTCATCAAGAATTTGTAGCTCTTGAGGACCTAAATCATGAAACATTCCAACCAATCCAACAACTCGATTTCCATCATATAAAGGAACTTTAGTAGTTGCTACATGATAATGGTTATTTTCTTTTTCATGAATCGGTGTTCTAACTTCATAGGTGGCACCTGTTAAAACCAAGGAATCTGCATCTTCGAAATACTTAGCATCTTCCTCACTCACCAAATCAAAATCTGTAAAACCAATAAGTTTTTCTTCATCCTCTAAATTAATTGCATCCAAGTACTTTCTATTTGCACCAAGATACTTACCATCTCTATCTTTAAAAAAGAAGGCCAAAGGCATTTGATCTAGAAGCATCTTGTTTTTTATTATATCTTTCAATTGAATATGATTTAATACCATTTTTCCCCTGCTTCTTAAATTTTTTATCAGCTTGATTATGTAAAGTTCATCTAATATTAGTTAATTTATAAATTTACAAATAAAATTTATTTAAAATAACAGAAATATTAAAACCAATTTTATTTATATGTAATTTCAGTCTGTATTAATAATAGAAATGTCATATATGGTATATTATCATATTTTAAGGACTTTACAAGGAAATTAATTCAATATAACAAATTAGCCTTGAAAAAAGTTTTATTAATAAATTTTTATTAATTATTTTGATTGTAAAATTATTAGAAGATATAACGCCCTAAAAGATTATTTATGGATTTTTGATGATGATATTTAGCTTTAAATAAATAGTACAATCAAAAGGACAGACCCTTTAAAAGAATTCATTTGCTATCGGCTAAAATAAAAAAGCATCAAAGCTGTTACCTTGATACCCTTTCTCTAAATTAGTAATTATTTCTATAATTCTGGTTTTATCCAATGTGGATAATGGTAACCTGTAAACGCTTCAAATTGCAACTTGCCCTGCTCCAGTAGCATTCTCTTACCATTGTAAGTATTGCATCCAGACGCTGCAGCCTTTTGAAGGAATGTGGTATGATCTGGTTTATATATTAAATCATATACATATTCCTTGCCTGTAAATTCAAAATCAGGCACTGGGTTCTGTCCTAATGTTTCTGACATCCCAACGCTTGTTGTTTGAACCACAAGATTTACCATACCTTCATATTTTTTAGCATTATCCAAGGTCTCCCAGGTACTCATTGTTTCAGAAGCAAGGTGGATTGCTTTTTCCTTTGATCTATTTATAATGATTACCTTTACCTGATGGTTTCTAAGTGCCCATACGACAGCTCTAGCTGCACCACCTGCCCCAATTACCAAAGCAGTTTTTATTTTTTCTTCAGCAATTTCATTTTCTATTGGTACCAAGAAGCCATAATAATCAGTATTAATTCCTTTCCACATGCCTTGAATTCTAGTTACAGTATTGCAGGCTCCAATCTGATTTACCTCTCTTGTTATCTTCCCAAGGTATGGAAGAACGTCTCTTTTATGAGGAACAGTAACGGAAAAGCCATGTATTTGTATTAGCTCTGCAAGTTTAAAAAATGTTCTAACCTTATCAACAAGGAATGGAACATATATTGCATTGTAATGAATTGAATCAAAACCAGGATTATGTATTTTAGGTGAATCTGTATGCAATACAGGATTGCCTATGATTCCATATATATTGGTTCGATCATTTACCATATCTGCTCTATACAAGGTCTTTAATACTTTAGGGGTCAATTGACCTGGAGCTGTTTCATCTTCAGAGGAAAAGGTTAACATTGATCCAATCTTTTTATAGAGGATTCTAGTACATACACCATAATCACCCATTGCAACTATGATCTTTTCTTTTACATCTTTTAGTTCCTGTTGTATTCTAAATATAGTAACAACATCAATGATTGTATTTGGAGTAACTGCAACCTTTGGGATATCACCTTTTTTAGATAGTTTTGAAACCTTAGAAAACAATTCAGATGGAACTTTTTCGAAGTCATGAAAACTTCTAATTATCCTTATTCCTTTCGCTCTAAGCTCTGCTTCAAAATCATGACGAAAATCATCATCATTATCTTTTACCTTTAAATCTGACTTTTTAACATCATCTTCGATATCTATATAGCTAAAATCCCCATTAAGAACAATTGATCTTAAAATAGAAATTCTTGTTTTATCATTTAGCTTTGATTTACCGCCATCGCAAACTCTTCTAAAAGTAGCAATGGTGGGTAAAGCACAAAGACGGGGAAATATCTGAGCACTGCTAAGTTCACCCTCGTCTAAAAGATCCAATCGTAATTCGACCATTTCTATATATTCTTTATTTCTTTCTACTTGTTTTAAAGCGGCGGTTAATGTGCGCTCACTAGTGGTTAAACAGATCAACTGAGATTCTCCTTGTTGTCATTGAAAACTACATTATGTTATGTTATATAATAACCTTAAAACAACCAACTATCAACACAATAACGGAGAAAAACTAATGGGAACCCTACAAGTTCAAGATATAAACCTTGCTTTTGGAGACAGAGACATACTCTCCAATATAAATTTTACACTTTATGAAAAATCTAGATGCGCTCTTGCAGGTGGAAATGGAAGTGGGAAAACTACTCTTTTGAGAGTAATTTGCAACCTAATCCCCTCTGATTCTTATGAATGTAGCATGACAAAAGGGCTTAGACTATCCTACCTTCCTCAAAGTGATATTGTATTTGAAGAATCTTCTCTTTATGAAGAGGTCGAAAAAGGTTATTTCAGATTTAATTCCATGCTTACAAAAAAGAAAGAACTAGAGGATAATTTATCACATATAAAAGAAGGCGATAATGTTGATTCTGAACTTCTTGATCTTCATGAAATTCAAGAAGAATTATTGAATAGTGGTTATTTTGATAGAAAGATAAAAATAGAACAAATATTAAAAGGTCTAGGGTTTCACCATGAAGATTTAGATAGAAAGTGCAATGAATTTTCCGGTGGATGGCAAATGCGTATAGCACTATCCAAAATACTTGTAGAAAATCCAGATATTATGTTTCTTGATGAACCTACCAACTATCTCGATATTGAAGCTAGAATTTGGCTTAAAAACTACCTTAAAGTATATAAAGGTGGCTTGATGCTTGTAAGTCACGACCAAGATTTCTTAGATCAAACAGTCACTGAAGTATATGAATTGTTCGATGGAAGCCTCACAAAATATGTTGGTAACTATTCAAGTTATGTAGAACAAAGAGCGCTTGAAATAGAACAAAAAGAAAAGGACTGGAAAAGACAGTCTGAGCAAATTGGAAAGACAGAGCAGTTCATTGATAAATTCCGTTACAAAGCAACAAAAAGCAAGCAAGTTCAAAGTCGAATCAAGCAGCTTGAAAAGCTAGAAATTGTTAAGGTTCCATCTCACCTAAAGAAAATGCATTTCACCTTCCCACAGGCACCACATAGTGGAAACGATGTGCTAATGGTAAATCACCTGTCTAAAAATTATGGGGATCTTCATATCTTCAATGATCTTTCCTTCCAGATAAATAAAGGCGATAGAATGGCTGTTACAGGACGTAATGGTGAAGGTAAATCAACACTTCTTCGAATGCTTTTTGGTCAAGATAAAAATTATGATGGAACAATTGAGGAAGGTTTTGGCGTCAAGAAAGGATACTTTGCACAAGATACAGAGAAAACTTTAAATCCTGAACTTGATCTTATGGGAGAAATTGCAACAATCACTCAAACAACAGACTTACCAAAGCTTAGAAGCTACCTAGGATCCTTCTTATTCTCAGGTGATGATGTATTTAAATCAGTAAGTGTATTAAGTGGTGGTGAGCGATCTCGTATTGCCCTTCTAAAGATTTTAATGAACCCTGTTAACCTCTTAATCTTGGATGAACCGACAAACCACTTGGATATAAATTCAAAGGACATGTTGATTGAAGCACTTAAGAACTATGATGGCACAATGATATTTGTATCTCACGATACCTACTTCATTGAGCATCTTGCAAATCGAATACTTTATTTAAGTGAAGATGCACCAGAATTCTATGAAGGTGATTACAATTACTTTAAAACAAAACTTGAAGAAAAAGAAAAGGTTGAAAATGCAAGCAGTGATGATGAAAATCCTATTGAAGCTGAAGTTAGTACTGGAGCCTTAAGCTATAAAGCACAAAGAGAGAAAAACAACAAAATAAACAAGCTTATAAAATTGAATGAAAGGTTGTTAATTTACAATGAAAAGTTAACAAAAAAAGTTGAAGATCTTAACGATAAAATGGGAAAATCTGAAGTTTATAGTGATGCAAAGAAGATTACAGAGGTCATGAACAACAAGGAAAAACTTGATGAAGAAATAGAAGAGAAAGAAGAGCTATGGATGGAAAATGAAGAAGAAATAGCCCAGCTTTCCAAAGAACTTGGTCTGTAGATTATGAGGGATAAATTAAATAAGTATTATTCAACATTTATCTTAGCATCAGCCTCCCCTGCCCGGAAGCAGATTCTAATAGATGAAGGACTGAATGTAATCACACGAGCAACAGATAGCGATGAAAGTTTGGTAGGTCTTGAATCATTATCGATTGAAGATAAAATACAAACTCTTGCTAGAAGAAAATTATCATTCTATGAAGATCAATATGGATTATCTGATATTCCTGTTTTATGTTGTGATACTCTTGTTTATTTCAATGAAGAGCTTGTGGGTAAGGCAAATAATAAAGATGAAGCAAGAAAAACTCTTCTAAGTTTTTCAGCAAAAGAGCAAAAGATATATACAGGATACAGCCTTTATCTTCCAAATAAAGGAATATACTGTGGATGCGATAAAGCATCAGCTATTTTCAATGCCCTAGATGAAAGAATTGTTGATGATTATATGGAGTGCAATGAATGGATTGGAGCTGCCGGTTCCTATAGAATTCAGGGCAAGGGTAACTCCTTGATAAATCATACTTTAGGCGATTTTAACACCATTGTGGGGTTGCCTCTTTTAATAATTTCTGATTTAATAAAACTAACTTTGACCTAGTCAAAGAAATTTCCGCTCCTTATAGGAGTGAGATATATACGAAGGGTGACGGCCCTGCAATAGCAAAGTGCGCTAGAGCTTGTTTTTGTCGTCAGTTTAGGAGATTACTATGTCCGTAGTTACAATGAAAAGCCTATTAGAATCAGGCGTACATTTTGGTCACCAGACCAAAAGATGGAATCCAAAGATGGCACGTTATATTTTCTCTCAGAGAAATGGAATACATATCATCGATTTACAAAAGACCTCAACTTGCATTGTTGAAGCATATGATGCTGTTCGTAGCATCGTTAAAGACGGCAAATCAATCTTATTTGTTGGTACAAAGAAACAGGCTCAACTTGTTATTGAACAAGAAGCTAAACGTTGCAACATGCCTTATATCAATAACCGTTGGTTAGGTGGTATGTTAACAAACTTTACAACAATCAAAAAATCAATCGCAACATTAAAGAAAATTGAAAAAATGGAAAGCGATGGTACTTTCGAATCTCTAACAAAAAAAGAAGTTTCTTTGTTAACAAAGCAAAAAAATAAGTTAGAGAAGAACCTTGGTGGTATCAAGGACATGAAAGCTTTGCCAGGTGCTGTATTCATTATCGATACAAAAAAAGAAGCTATTGCTGTAACCGAAGCTAAAAAATTAGGCATTCCTGTTGTTGCTGTAGTTGATACAAACTGTGATCCAACAGACATTACTTTCCCAATTCCTGGTAATGATGATGCAATCAGAGCTATCTCATTATTCGTTGAAATTATTGCTAACGCAGTAGTTGATGCAGATAACGAAGCTGGTATTCAAATTGTTGAAACTTTAACTGACGAAGTTGAAGAAGTAGAAGTAGTTGAAGAAGTAGCTGAAGAAGTAGTTTTCTCATCAGATGAAGATCTTTCTAATTTTGAAGAAAAAGAAACTCCGGTTGTTGAAGAAAAAGTTGAAAAAGAAGCTGTTACAAGCGTAACTGATCAAATCGAAGTAGACGATAAGACTCTATACCAAGACTAGTAAGGAGATAATTATGGAAATTAAAGCTGCCACAGTTAAAAAATTACGTGACGCTACAAGCGCAGGTATGATGGATTGTAAAAAAGCATTAGTAGCTGCTGAAGGCGATTTCGCCAAAGCAGAAAAGAACCTAAAAGAAATGGGTCTTGCTGCTGTTGCTAAAAGAGCTGACCGTGCTACTGAAAACGGTAGAATCTTTACTAGAATTACATCTGATAAAGCTATTCTTATTGAATTAACTTGTGAAACTGACTTTGTTGCTAACAATGCAGACTTTGCCAAACTTGGTGAAAGCATGCTTGATGAAGTACTTTCAAATGGTTACACAGGAGTTACTCCAGAACTTGAATCTATGGTTACTGACTTAATCGCTGTTATCAAAGAAAACATGACTGTTAAAAACGTTCTTGTATTCAATCTAACAGATAAAGATTATGCTACAACTTATATTCATGGTGCTGGTGAAAAAGGCGTACTTGTTGAATTCAAAGCTGATAAAGCTGAAGCATTTGATAATGACGAAGTTAAAGAATTCTGCCACGATTGTGCATTACACGTTGCTGCATTCACTCCTCAATACTTAGAAGTAGCTCAAATCCCTCAAGCTGATCTTGATGAATTAACAGATATCTTTACAAAGCAAGCTCTAGGCATGGGCAAACCCGAAAAGATTATTCCTGGTATTGTTAAAGGTATGGTTGGTAAAAATCACGCTCAAACTTGTTTATTAAAACAACCATTTGTTAAAGATGACAAATTGTCTGTTGAAGCAAAGATGAATCAGGTAGCTAAAGCTGCAGGGTGCAAGTTGGAAATCACTGGTTTTCAAATGTTCTCAGTTGGTGCTTAATCTATTTAATACTTAATACTAAAAAGAGCTCACCTGTGAAAACTGGTGAGCTACTTAATTAAACGAGGTAAATATGGAATCTATAATCAGTTCTTGTGAAAGTAAAATGGAAAAGACAGTTGCTGCCTTAAATAATGAATACACAACTTTAAGAACAGGTCGTGCAAGTGCAAACTTATTCAATAATATATCAGTTGAATACTATGGTGCACAAACTCCCCTGTCTCAAGTTGGTACAATAAGTGTTCCTGAAGCTAGAATGGTAGTCATTCAACCTTGGGATAAAACTGTATTACCAGCAATCGAAAAAGCTATCCTTAAAAGTGATTTAGGCTTAACACCTAATAATGATGGTAAATTAATTAGAATTAACTTCCCAGCATTAACCGCTGATCGTCGTAAAGATCTTGCAAAGCAAGCAAAACAAATTGCTGAAAAGAGCAAGGTTTCAATTCGTAACATTCGTCGGGAAGCACTTGATGAAATCAAAGCATTAGAAAAAAAATCTGTAATTGGTGAAGATGACCAAAAGATTGGTGATGCTAAGATTCAAAAATTAACTGATAAATATGTTGCAGAAATTGGCGATGTATCTGTAGCTAAAGAAAAAGAAATAATGGAGATCTAGTATGAGTGAAAAGGACTTAACGCATCTTGGAATTATAATGGATGGGAATGGACGATGGGCAACTGCTCGTAATTTACCAAGAACAGCAGGTCATCTTGAGGGTATGAAAGCCCTAAAACACTGTATTCTCGGAAGTATTTCCAACGACATTAAGTTCTTATCTCTCTATGCTTTTTCAACAGAAAATTGGAAACGACCAACTCAGGAAGTTAATTACTTAATGAATTTGGTCGCAACCAAATTACCGGGAGAAATGAAATTTTACAAGCAATATGGCATAAGAATTTTATTTAGAGGAGAGCTCTCCTCAATTCCTAAAAAAGTATCTACAGCCATTAAGTTGGTAGAAACTATGACCAAAGACAACTCAAAACTAACAGTTATTTTCTGTTTCAACTATGGTGGTCAAGCAGAAATTGCTTCAGCTGTGAATAAAATTATAGAAGAAGGGATCAAAACTCCCATCACTCCCGAAATAATTCGAGAACATATTCAGTATTCTTTTATACCCTCAGCGGACATGATTGTCCGTTCGGCAGGAGAAAAAAGACTAAGTAACTTCCTTTTGTGGGAAAGTGCCTACTCTGAATTTGAATTTTATGATACCCTATTTCCTGAATGGAATGAAGACTTTATTACTCAGGTAAAAGAAGATTTCCAAAAAAGAAATAGGAAATTCGGAGGTCTAAGCAAATAGATGACATCTTTTCAAAAACGATTGGTTACTGTATTGGTTGGTGTTCCAGCTGTATTATTAGTAGTATTTGGATTACCACAATATAATCATTTAGCATTTGCAATTGGAGCAACCATCTTTGCCTTTATGGGTTCAAGAGAGATGGCTAACATCATTGAGAAAAAAAGCAAATTAAAAATAAACTTTCCATTTTATTTAGGTACACTTCTTCCTATCTCACAGTGGATAGCAATTCGCTATGATATACCTGGATTAACAAACCTTTGTCTAATTTTCTTAATATTATTCTCTTTTGGTAAGGAAATATTTGATGGAACAAAAGAAATCAAACCTTTCGAGCATTCATTAGAAAAGATTGCATACGATACCTTGATTATAATTTATCCTAACTTTCTTGTTTCCTTTGTTATTAGCTTTAGCATATTTAATAATGCATCTTCGCTATATGCAATGTTCTTTATTTTGGTATTTACCAACGACATATTCGCTTATGTATTTGGAATAGCCTTTGGTAGAACGACAACAGGTGTGTTTCAAGTTAGTCCAAATAAAAGTCTGGTGGGATTCATTGGTGGAATACTAAGTTCAATCGGATTTGGAGTTATTTGCTTCTTTATTGTTCCTACAATCTCTTCAACTATATCTTTATTTGCAACCATAATTCTATCATTCCTTGTAGCTATTGCAGCTAACATTGGAGATTTGATAGAATCAGCCATTAAAAGATCCTCTGAGGTTAAAGATTCAGGAGATATTATCCCAGGACGAGGAGGAGCACTTGATAGCTTGGATTCAATTCTAACTGCAGCTCCTGTTTTCTATATCTTAATACAAATATTTGGGATGTAATTTTATGAAAAATGTTTTAATTCTTGGAGCAACAGGTAGTATTGGTACTACCTGTTTAAATTCTATTAAAGAAAACAATTTACCATTAAAAGTTGTTGGTATTTCCGCTAATAAAAATGTTCAAAAACTTGAAAAAATCGGCGCTAGCTTTCATGTAAGAGCCTTACATCTAGCATCAAATGTAGCACACTGTGATTGTTTTGATTATTATAATTCAATCGATGATTTACTCGATAATGTTGAATGTGATATTGTCCTCAATGGCATTTCAGGATTTGAAGGTTTAGATGCTACCTGCAAGGTACTTGAGCGAGGAATTGATCTTGCTCTTGCTAACAAGGAATCAATTGTAGCAGGTGGATCTTTTATATTCGATTTAGCTAAAAGCCATAACTGTAGCATAATACCTGTTGATAGTGAGCACTCTGCAATCAAAGCTCTCCTTGACTCCCATGGAACCAACAATGTCCACTCTCTCATTATAACTGCAAGTGGTGGTCCATTTAGAACCCTTCCTAAAGAAGAGTTCAAAAACATAACAGTTGAACAAGCATTAAATCATCCAACCTGGAAGATGGGTAAAAAGATTACAATTGATAGCTCCACCCTTGCAAACAAAGCATTGGAAGTTATTGAAGCCTCCTATCTATTCAACTTCAAAGCCGATCAAATAGAAGTTGTTGTGCACCCACAATCAGTGGTACACTCAATGATACGCATGAAAGATGGTGCTATTTACTCTCAAATGGGAAACCCAAACATGAGTCTTCCAATTATTGAAGGATTACTTGGTCCTTATTATGCCAAACCACTTGTTGATCCACTTTCATTTGCTCCACTCTCTCTAACCTTTGAAAAACCTGATTTTGATAGGTTTCCTCTATTAAAACTATCCTATGATATATTAAAATGTGGTAAGGGTTACCCTGTTGCATTTAACGCTTCAAACGAAGTAGCTGTTGAATATTTTCTAAAAAAAGAATTATCCTATCTACAGTTGCAAGATTGTATAATTGAAACCTTGCAAGGTGATTTCTCAATCGAACCAAGCAACATTCAGCAAGCAATTGAGATTGATAAAAATGCAAGAGAAATTGCAAGGAACTATATAAAAGCTTTATAAAAAATTATGGATCAAATACTACAAATATTAATTAAATATGGTCTTGGCATTCTAGGTGTGGGAACCATTGTTATTCTTCATGAATTTGGACACTTCATTGCTGCCCATCTCAATGGTATTGATGTTGAAATTTTTTCGTTAGGATTTGGTCCAAAAATCCTTGGAAAGCAATTTGGGAAAACTGAATACAGACTTTCCCTTATTCCTTTTGGTGGTTATTGCCGACTTAAAGGCTCTGATGATTTAACACGTGCTCTAGATATGAAGGCAAAGAAATTTGAACACATAGAACACGGATCTCTTTTCTCCGTTCATCCAATTAATAGATTGCTGACCTATTTTGCAGGTCCACTTACAAATGTAATTATATCAATTATGCTGTGCTCAATTCTTGCAGCACTTTCGTATCCAACACTTTCGACTCCATGCTATGTAGCACCTGTTTCTGATTACAACTACCTATTTGCTGGATCCAATAGTCCTGCAGGCGATGCTGGAATCATCAAAGGTGATAAGGTCATTATGATTGATAATAAGGAAATAATGGATTATCAAGATATGGCATACTATCTATCAAAAAATGATAAGCAAGATTTATTATTTACTATTGAAAGAATTATTGGTAAAAATACCGCAATACGAAAATACACGATTTCAGGATCCGTTACTGAAAATGGTACATATAGATATGGACTTTCAAATATTATAAATTCAACTGTCGCCTCCGTTAGATTCTTAAGCCCTGAAAACAAAGCCAATCTCGAAAAAAAAGATAAAATTTTAGAGGTAAATGGAATTGTTGTTAGCAACAATCTTGATTTACTAACGGCTCTTCACGAGGTAGAGGATGAGCAAATATGTCTTACAGTGTTAAGAGCTGATGAAGTTTTAGATATTACATATACCCCAGATACAATAGCAACCAAAAGAGTCAATAAATTCTCTCTTTACTCTCCAACTCGTACAATTGCCGGTATGAGCTTCACAGCGGCAATAGCCTATGGATCAAGCAATGCCATTCATCTCCTTACAAATACTGTTGCATCTCTATTAAGTGTTCTTAAATCTGAAAGTGATGATGTAAGACAGGTATTTACAGGACCAATGAGAGCTTCCCTCATGATTGGTGATATTACCATAATGGGTTTTGAAAATAGCATTGCTTCAGGATTTAGAGCTCTATGCTATCTTCTAGCTGTTGTATCAATTTCAATTGCAATTGCAAACCTACTACCACTTCCTGCCTTTGATGGAGGACAGATTTTGATAGCTTTTTTAGAGACAATAACCAGAAAAAAAATATCTCCATCCAACTATTGGAGATGCCAATTATTTGGTATGATTTGTGTCGTACTGATTTTTGCATTTCTTTACTTCATTGATTTAAGATATTTCTATATGATACACTTTGCAAACTAAAAAGGAGATAATTATGAACAGTGCAACTATTTTGGTAGATAATAATAAAACTCAGCATCGATTTTTACAATGTGAGCATGGATTTTCATTATATTTAAACTATGAGGGTACAACCCTTCTCTTTGATTTTGGAGCAACTGATGCATTAACCAATAATGCTCAATTCTTAAACATTGACTTAAGTACAGTTGATTATCTGGTATCAAGTCACTCTCACTATGATCACATTGATGGACTTCTAAATGCAGCTCCTCTTCTTGGAGGTAAAAAGATGTTTGTAGGAACAAATTTTGATCTAAAAAAATTCGGCAAGGTTGAAAATAATGATAATATCATTGACTATCTTGGTGCCAACTTTGATGAAAACTTTCTTGCTAAATACAAAATCACCAAAGTTACTGTAGCTGATAAATTAAAAATCAATGATAATATTTATATTGTTTCCAACTTCACAGTTGAGGATGATGCCTCAGCCTTTCATCGATTTGTAATTAAGGATAATGACAAATTTAAAATAGATTTATTTGCAGATGAATTATGCCTGGTAATTGAAAGAGAGGAAGACCTAGTTTTAATTGTAGGCTGCTCTCACCCAGGCATCTTAAATATTATAAATAGAGTAAATTCTCTCTTTGATAAAAACATATCCTTGATAATTGGTGGAACACATCTATTAAAGGCAGATGATGATAAAATACAGACCATTTCTAATTCCCTGATAAGCCTAGGAATTAAAGATTTTTACCTTTGTCACTGCAGTGGAAAAAAAATCACAGAAAAGCTAAAGAGCATGGGAGAGAACAGCAATAGTATCGGTGTGGGGACAACAATTCTATTATAAACCAATATTTATTTTTTGCCCAATTGGATTATATTTTACATATTACATCAGATCTTATTTTGTTTTTCTAAGTTTTTTTCTTATTTGTTCCAATGTTTTCAAAATATTTGCACCAAAAAGCTTTAATTTTGACGTTTGCTATTACACAGATGTTACAAAGTGTGTACTAATCGCACACTTGTATAATTTTGACCATACCCTATTTCATATTCAAGTAGTATATTTAAAGAAGTGATAGGATAAACTTTAAAACATTGATTATGATTTATTAGATATAGAAATATAATAAGGACAGAAAAAATGAACTTTACTCAAAAAGCTACGAAATCTGCTATTGGAGCAGGTATAGATTTAGGCTTAAAACATGCTAAAAGAAACTCACAAGATGGAATCAAAGACATCTTAAATGTATTTGGAAAATTCTACAAACCAACTTCTAAAGATGAAAATATGTCTGGTGGAAATGCTTTCTCAGGAATGATAAAATATGTTGACGACCCAGATTCAAAATGGGGAGCATATGCTAATAAAATATTAAGAAATGTTAATCAAAAACAAATTAAAACTTTACTTCTTTTAGGTTATGAAGCAGGTTATAAAGGTTTAGCTAAAGTTAGAGAGACAAGTGAAAAGTATGATTGTAACGTTCCTTGGACAATGATTTTTGATCCAACTAGTGCTTGTAATAGACACTGCAAAGGTTGTTGGTCAGGAGAATATGGTCACAAAGATAGTTTATCCTTTGAAGAAATGGATTCCATTGTAACTCAAGGTAAAGCACTTGGTACTCATTTTTACCTAATGACAGGTGGCGAACCACTTGTTAAAAAGGATGACATTGTAAAACTTGCTAGAAAGCACACCGACTGTATATTCCACCCTTTTACAAATGGTACATTGGTTGATGAAAAGTTTGCCGATGAAATGCTAGAACTTGGTAACATCATTTTAGGTTTCTCTGTTGAAGGCTTCGCTGAAACAAATGATTTTCGTCGTGGTGCAGGTTCTTTTGATACAACAATGAAAGCAATGGATTTATTAAAAGAAAGGAAGTTAGCATTTGGTGTTTCAATCTGTTGGACAACACTTAACTGTGACACAGTTGTTTCAGATGATTTCTTGGATTTACTTGAAGATAAAGGTGCATTATATGCATGGTATTTTAACTTCATGCCAGTTGGACAAAAGGTAACCAATGAATTGGTGCCTACTCCTCAGCAGAGAAAGGTATTCATGAAAAGATTAAGGGAAGTTAGATCTTGTAAAAATTATCATCAACTTTTCCCTATCGATTTCCAAGGTGATGCTGAATATGTTGGTGGTTGCATTGCAGGTGGTAAGCACTTCTTGCATATCAATGCTCTAGGTGATGTGGAACCTTGTGTATTCATTCACTATTCTACTGCTAATATAAAGAAAGACACTTTACTTGAAGCATTGCAACAACCTTTATTTATGCAATACAGACAAAGACAACCTTTCAATGAAAACATGCTAAGACCTTGTCCAATGCTTGAAAACCCTGAAATTTTAGCTGAAATGGTAGCAAATTCTGGAGCAAAATCCACAGATTATGAATTACCAGAAGAAGCTTCTCATCTAACTGAAAAGAACATAGAATATGCTAAAGAATGGGCTGAAGTATCTGCTCCTATTTGGGAAGATATTAAAAAGAAAAAAGCAGAGCGAAAAGCTAATGATGCTGTTGAAAAAACTGTTAAAAACAGAGCTTAATATTTAATCATTAAACTTTATAAAAATGAAACAACCTGATGTAAGAATTGGGTTGTTTTTATTTATTTATTTCAATTCAAAACCGTCTGTAGAGGCACTTTATAATACTTGATTTAAACATTATCCTAAACAGAGACTAAAGGCCCTAAAGAGGTTTTATTCTATATTTGAACACTAAATTCAATCATGTTGATTACATGAATGCTTTGTTTTACTTATTTTTAGGCTGTTATTTATTTACTAACGATTTGCAGACATGTCGTTTACAACTTCTTCGAAACGAACAATTTCTTTGTTGAATCCTAGATGAAGCTTACCGGTTGCACCATTACGGTTTTTAGCAACAAGAACTTCAGTATCTTGGATTAAATCCTCACTATCTGATTTTCTGTGAAGAAGTATTACAACATCAGCATCTTGTTCGATAGCACCTGATTCTCTCAAATCACTTAGCTTTGGAAGTGCACCATCAGATTGTCGTCCAACCTGAGATAATACAACAATTGGAATTTTTAACTCACGAGTTAATTGCTTTAACATACGAGAGATGTCAGCTATTTGTTCATGACGTGGAGTACGACCATTGTTGTTATTTCCTTGAATCAAACCAATATAATCGATAAAAAGAATTTGAATATCCTTCTCTCTTTTCATCTTTCTTGCCTGTGTTCTTACATCCGTTACTTCCATATTTGGAGTATCTTGGATATATAATTCTCTGGTAGAAAGAATATCACATGCATTTATCAATTGATTCAACTCTTCATTTTTTAAGATACCAGTTCTAATATGAGAATAGTTGGTTCGACTTACTCCTGCTAGCGCTCTTTCAACAAGACTGTTTGCAGGCATTTCTAAGGATAAAAACCCTACTTTGTAAGAATTTTTTACAACCATATTTATTGCAACTGTTAAAGCAAAAGCAGTTTTACCTATTGATGGACGAGCACCAATAACAATATATTCCTGTTCTTTGAGGCCACCTGATAAATATCTATCAAGTTGAGAGAAACCTGTTGCAAGACCATTATTTGAATCTCCGCGGGTTCTTTGCTCAATGCTATCGATAACTGGAATTAATAGATCTTTAGCATCTTTGTAATCTTTTGCAACATTACCTTTACTTGCTAACATAGATAAAAGGTTCTCACCGTCATCTACAACGTCTTTAATGTCTTTGCTTTCATCGAATGAACTATCTTTTAACTGATTTGCAACGTGTAATAAATTACGTCTCATTGACTGAGTCTTTATAATTTTTGCATAGAATGTAGCGTTCGTAGTAGATGGAACACTATCAGTTAGAGAATATATATATTCCATACCACCACAACGATCCAAAAGGTTATCTTTCTTAAGTTGGGCAGTAAGGGATATTAAGTCAATAGTTTTAGAACTATCACTTTCGTTTAAAACAAGCATCGCATGATATAAGTCTTGATGACCTATTTTGTAGAAATCATCCTGTATTAACAATGAAGATATTTCATAAAATATCTTGCTGTCTAAAAGGATAGCTCCCAATAAAGCACGTTCAGCATCCTCATTATGAGGTGGAACACGTCCTATCAAATTATCTTGCGATGCCATAAATACTCCTATTATTCTGTAACAGGAGCAGTTTCTTCAGCAGGTGCTTCTTCAACAACAGCTTTAGCAGCTTCAGCTTTTGCAGCTTTAGCAGCTTCAACTTCAGCAGCTCTAGTAGCAATTCTTGCAGCAGCATCAGCTTCTCTAGAAGCAGCTTCAGCAGCTTTTTTTGCTTGCATTTCACGTAGTTTGATAACAGCTTCGCTTTCAACATTTAATTTAATTGTAGCAAAGTCGCTTTCATATAGGTGAACACGAACTGTATATGAACCAATCATTTTTACCATTTGAGAAGAAATTTCAATCTTTTTTCTTTCGATTTCAATTCCGTCTTTAGCTAAAGCTTCTTGAACCATTAAAGATGTAACAGAACCGAACAACTTACCTGAATCACCAGCAGATACAACCAATGTAATTTCTAACTCATTAAGTCTTTCTGCTAAAGATTGGGAAGCTTTTCTCTTCTCTTCTTTTCTAATATCAATTGCTTTTGCACGGCTTTTTACGATTGCCATGTTTGTTCTATTAAATCTAAGTGCGCTACCTGTTGGTATTAAGTAGTTACGTGCATAGCCGTCTTTTGCTACAACTACGTCACCCTCTTCTCCGAGGTTAATTACATCATGTGTAAGTATAACTTTCATATTGAAAACTCCTTGTCGTTACTTTCTATATGTAACCCATGTCTCGGTCACTCCAAATACTGGAAGCCCGACGACAATCACTATGTTCAAGCCTTGTAACAATATTGTTAATAAAGCTGCTATCATAAATAGTTTTACTGCGCCCATTTTATGGCCTTTTGCATTCAATTTGTAAAGCAAAATTGCTAAACCTTGAATGGCATATAATACACCAATAAATAAAGCTAAATTCCATACCAAAACTCTTAAAGTCGTATTAAAATCTATTTTGATATTTAATAAAACAATAATAAATGAAAGTAGAAATACCCAAACCATTTCTTCTGGTAATTTCCAAGAGGATACCCTCTTATCAAATCTCTCATCCCCTAAATATTTAGGAGTTGAAATACTCATAAATGCACTGAATCCAAATAAAATAGAACTTAATGGTAAAATCATTACCATCATAACTTCTTTTATCAGATTATATAAATCTGCAGAGGAAGCTCCTCCAAGAAGTTGACTTTCAAGTTCTACCAAACCAGAGTCATTGATCAGTGTATCAATAATGCCTATCGTAGCAGTATCAATTGCTGTTGCAATTTCTGGATTTGATTGAAAATACAATCCAAGAATCAACATTAAAACTGCAATAAAAGAGCAGCTTGCAATGTATCGTACCAAAAGTCTATAGGATGAAAGTGAAACCCAAATCATTGAGCAACCTATCAATACTATAGGCATGAACAATCCAATTAAGAGCAATCCGACACCTGTCTGTTCTGATAAACTGGACCTTATAGGAACAATCTCATAGAGTAATACCGCTAAAAGCAAAGCTGCAAGCGATATAAGTGTCTGATCTCTCTGACCACTTTGTGTAAAGAAAATTAGCAGGGGAAGCACAAAAAAGAACGACGTGAAACCAAAGATATAAAGTCCAACACTAAAAGCTATTGCTATACCTAAATTTCCATACTTTCTATTCGTTACCATTATTGCCATTTAATTCTCTACTTCTCGAAAGGTAGGTATGAAAGTACACGTGCCTTTTTGATTTCAGCGGTTACCATTCTCTGGTGCTTTGCACAGTTACCAGTAATACGTGCAGGAAGGATTTTGCCCTTTTCTGTTGTATATCTTTTTAACTGCTCAGGATTCTTGTAATTAGGTATTGATTTACTTGCACAGAATCTACATACTTTCTTTCTGAAATTACCACCACGACGTTGTGATGAGTAACTTTTTCTTTCTCTTGGAGCTCTACTTGTTGTAGATGACTCCGATGTTTTTGTTGCGTTATCTTCGCTCATTGTTCTTTCTCCTAAAATATTTTAGAACGGGATGTTGTCATCATCAAAATCTTCTGGACCTACATTACTAGGAGCAGGAGTTGATGGTTTTACAACGGATGATGCAGGTTGTGGATTTGAAGCCGCGCCTGAATTACTGTTGTTAAATCCACCATTGGAATTACCTGTACCCGCTTGAGTACTGCCAAACTGTTGTTGGTTTGCATAATTACCATTTGATTGATTCGAATATCCATTATTCTGCCTTGACTGTTGGAATCCCCCAGCATTTTGCTGAGGAGCTCTGGAACCAGATCCATTTGAGCTACCAAGTAATGTCAAAGAGTCGACAATAACTGCTATCTTGCTACGTTTCTGCCCAGTGGCTTTGTCATCCCAAGTTTGTTGTTCAAGTGAACCTTGTACACCAATTTGTTGACCTTTTTGTAGGTACTGACTAACACCTTCAGCCGCCTTACCGAAATAAGAGCAGTCAAAAAAGCTTGCTTGATCTTGCCAGGTACCATCTGTCTGCTTTCTACGCCTATTAACAGCGATTGAAAAAGAACAGATAGCAAATCCGCTATTTGTATAACGCATATCACAAGGTCTTGTAAGTCTACCGACTAACGCAACAACATTTAAGTCATTTGCCATATTAATACTCCACTAATTTTAAAAATAATAGTTTATTTTTCCTTGCTAACAAACAAAAATTTAATGATGTTAGAATCAAGTAAAAAACTCTTTTCGAAAGTTACAATTGAAGCAGGATCTGCGGACATTTCATAGTAGCAATAATGACCCTTATCTTGTTTTTTCATTTCGTAAGCGAATAATTTTACGCCCATGTCATCTTGCTTGGTGATCTCAACACCAGCAGCTTCAAACAAACTGGTTACTAGCTTAAGACCAGCTTGGTATTTTTCTTCGTTAGAATCGAAGATAATTGTGAACTCATAATCTCTCATGGTTCCTCCTTACGGACATTAGATCAACTAAAATAGTTGATAAAGAGGTTTCTTTGGTTTGTAATTTTTTAAGCATTAATTAAAACACAAAGGCAAATCATTATCATTAATGATAAGCGACGATTTAGCTTGCATCAAAAACCGTCGGTAAACCGGCGGTTTGATGGTATGCAGCATTTAAGCTGCGAAGCGATTGCAAAAGGCTAGACTATTTTTTATTCTTATGTCTATTCTTTCTGAGCTGTTTTTTTCTCTTATGAGTAGCAATCTTATGCTTCTTTCTTTTTCTTCCACAAGGCACTGCAGAGCTCCTTAATATAATTATTCTCGGTTTTAGTTACAACGTAACGCCGAGTGTTTAAACGAATTCATACGGAGTTTGCCAAAAATATGTCCTTTAGTCAAGGACAGGCACACCGCAACAAATCATTATTATATTATTGTTTTATTGGGTATTATTCAAGACAAAGAGCAAAATTTCTCTTCTTTATTAAAAACCCTTTGAATTTCCTATATTTTTTTGCTAGCTTTTAAAAACTTAATATTCATTATAAATTATAATTATAACAAATTTTGAAACAATTAATGCTAAATTTATAGAGTTATGTTATTATATTTATAGAAAAAGTGAGGAAATTTTGAAAATACTTATTTTCGGCCTGGGCTTAAACGGTGGCGGTTTTGAAGCTGCTTCATTCTTTCTTAAAAGACATAATGAAGTTAGAATTACCGATTTAAAGGATAAATCATCTTTTGGTAAGGTAATAGAAAAGTTAGAAAAATTAGGTGGACTCTTTATTTTAGGTGAACATAGAGAGGAAGACTTTCTATGGGCTGATGTGGTGGTTAAAAACACTGTTGTTCTTCCTTCTAATAAATACTTATTAATTGCGAAAAAGGTCATAACAGATTTTAGCTATTTATTTGATAACTATAATTTTGATAATACGAAAATCATTGCCATTACAGGCACAAAAGGCAAAACAACCAGTGTAAGCTTTGTAAAACATGCATTAAAATATAAAGGCTACAAAGTCAGAATGTGCGGGAATATGGGAATTAGTGCCTTCAAAATTGCTCAATACATGGAAGATTATGAAAAACAAATTGATTATCTTGTATGTGAATTCTCCTCATGGCAACTGAGAGATTTAAGGCTATATAAAGAAATTGAAATGCCATTCATTGAGGTTGCAGCACTTACCAATATTATGGAAGATCATCAAAACTCCTATGAAAACATGAATCATTATATAACCGATAAAATGTATTTATTTAACAACAACATTAACTACGCCTTAGCACCTAAACAACTTCATTCAACTATAAAAGAAACCACCAAGTTAAAAAAAAGGCAATTAATAGATATAAACAAGGGCAACTACAGTAAACTTGGAAACAGGCTTGAATTAATTCCTGCAACAAATATCTTAAAAACACAAAAGCTAACTTTAAGCGATATTATTGCTGCCCTTTCTTCTTATAAAGGTGTTGCACATAGAATAGAATGGGTTGGAACAGTTGATGATATTATTTTCATAAATGATAGTGCGGCAACAATTGCAGAGGCTGTTCAGTTCTCCTTTGATCATTTCAAAGATTTTCAAGTGCATTTAATTTGTGGTGGAACAGATAAGAATCTTAAGGCCACGGGTATGCTTGCTGCTCTAAAAAAAGCTCAATCCATAACACTACTTGATGGATCATTTACTCAAAACAAGCTAATTCCTCTACTTAATAGGAAAGATTTAGAACACAGTAGCCCTTTTAAATCTATAAGAAAAGCAACGAGACTTGCATACAACAAGGCCTTAAAGTGCAAGCAAACAAGCACCTTGCTTCAAGTTGTTCTGCTCTCCCCTGGTGCATCAAGCTTTGATTTCTTTGTAAATGAATTTGATAGGGGCAATAAATTTAAAGCTTCTTACAGAGCTATCTGCGGTAAAAAGCGTATCGTAAAATCTCAGCAAGATTGAAGAAAAAATATACATTAGGACGAATGATGTAATCAAATGTTTGATTTCTATTGATGATTTCACCTCCAAATGAGGTTTTAAATAAATTAAGGCAATTAAGATGCTTTGCCTTTTCAGATCCGATTCCAAAAAGGTCATAGTATTTAACACCTCTCTGCTTGCATATTTTAATGGCCTCATCTTGAAGAGTATAGCTAACGCTGTAACCACAATCTTTCAGAGATCCTCCCAATAAATAAACTGCAATATCTACTCCACAAAGGATTATTATTCCACCTACAATCTTGGCATCAACAATTGCTAGCAATAGCTTTGAATTATCTTTTTCCATAAGCTTTACAATATAGGAAAAGGACCTTGTTGAAAATCCATCCTCAAGTCCTGTTCTTTTATATATTGAATACCATTTGGATAGTTCATCTAAACTACCCTTCCATTCAGCAACTTCAACAAATTTATCATTCTTCTTTAAATGACGTCTTGCCCTCTTTCTATAGTTTGATTTTATTTCAATCAAGTTGCTTTCAAGTTTTATAAATGTTGTTGATGCAGGTTGTACAGATTCTTTTTTTACTTTGAAAGATCCTTTATCAATAATGAAAGAAGCTTTTATATCCTCATAATTAAAAGGAAGATCATAGCGAATTGCAAATACTGATTTAGGAAGATGCTTTAATAGTTTAAAACTTATTTGATCAAGATTTTCAACGGCTTTTTTTAATTGAGCGCCATCTAAAGGAGATGGAGCAAAGGGTATATATGCCAGTGAACAACCCAATTTAATGGTTCTTATCAGAATTAGCATTTCATACTTCATATCATCGATAATAATTAAAAAGGCCTTAGAGAACCAACCATTATCCTTTTTAACATCTGCCCAGTTGCCACTTACAAAAGGGTTGCTACAGCTTAAATCATCAACATCCATCTCTTTTAAATATAATGACAAGACAACACCTCTTTGTTAATATGAAATAGATTATAACACAAAAAATTAATAACAACCAAATTTTATTGCATCAACCTTAAATACAAAAAAACTACCATAGAAAGCTATTAATTTTCCATGATAGTATTTTTCAAGTATTATTTAAAACTAACCAACGTTACCATTGATATATTTTTTAACTGTTAATTCAACATCACCGGCTTTTATTGCCTTACCATCAACCTTAACAACACCCTCTTCAGAATAAATTGGCATATCAAAAAATCTTGAGCTCTTAACATAGAACTGTTTTTCGTCTGGTGCAACTGTACCCTCTGGTAGTAAGCGAGTACCAACTTCAAATTGTGGGGCAAAAACAACCTCACAAGTTGAATGATCTTCATCATCTTTAGCAGATGCTGCTAAAAGCATACCACATGATTTAACACCTCTGAATTTAGCAGGTTTAAGATTGCTAACCAAAATAATGTTTTGGTGTAATAATTCTTCTGCTGTATAATAAGGTACGATGGAAGAAACAATAACTCTTGTATCTTCTTCATCTGTCTTTAATGTTAAAATGTATAATTTATCACCATCTGGGTGCTTTTCAACTTCTACAATCTCACTAACGGTAAGTTTAACACGTGCTGCAAAATCTTCAGCCAATGTTAGTTCTTTTTCTTCATTCATTTTATTGTCCCCTGAACTCTTTTTAGTCTTTTTATCAGATTTTTTATCTGCTTTCTTTTCTGTTTTCTTTTCTTCTTTGGGTTTGTTTTTATTAGCGTCTCTTTCTTCTTGAGAACCACTGAATCTCTCTTTTAATTCAACCATTCTATCATGATCAAGTTTTTCAAATAATAGAGAAATCTCACCTAATTCGTTGATACCTTCATATTGGCCTAAGTTGCTCCAATTATCTCCATCTCTTTTTACAAAGCTCAAGATGCTAACACTTGCTGTAGGCATATAAGGTTCAATTAGAATACCTAAATCTCTTATTAAATATACAAGAGTCCTAAGCAAGCTTGCAGCCTTTTTAGGATCTTCAGTTCGTGTTCTCCAAGGCTCTCCATCTTGGAAGGCTTTGTTACCAACAGAAGACAGGAAGAAGATATTTCTTAATGCTTCCCTCTCACCTGCCTTTTCAAACAATTCATCAATAAGAGCTTCTCTTTCGTTGATTTCCTTAACGATATCCAAATCAAGCTCGCCCTCAGGAACCTTACCATCATAGAATCGGTTAATAAAGGTTAAGGTTCTGTTTACAAGATTTGATAGATTACCAATTAACTCACCATTCACCTTTTCTTCAAAATCAGACCAAGTAAAGGTTACATCAGATTTTTCAGGTCTGTTGTAGAACATATAGAATCTCCAAACATCTGCAGGAATTTTTGTATCCATAACATCGTTACCGAATATACCAATACCAAGACTCTTGCTGAATTTTCCACCTTCATAATTCAAGTATTCAGTTGAGCTCATGTGATGAAGCATTGTCCAATTATCACCTGTTGCAAGCTGGGCTGCAGGGAAAATAACAGTATGAAATGGAATATTATCCTTACCAATAAATTGGAATAATTCTGTATCATCAGGACTTTTCCACCAATATTTCCAATCTTCTGTTGCATAAGATGTAATTGAAATATAACCAATTGGAGCATCGAACCAAACATAAAAAACTTTATTTTCAAAGCCTTTTTTTGGTACAGGAATACCCCATTTAAGATCTCTTGTAATGGCTCTTTCTTTAAGTCCATCTCTTATCCAGCTCTTTGTAACCTGAACAGCATTCTTTGCCCAAAAGCCTTTAACAGATGCTTCAGTCATCCATTCTTCAAGAAGTGGTAATACCTTTGGTAAATCCAAATAAAGATGTGTTGTACTCTTTACAATAGGCTCTGTTCCACAAACACTACATTTGGGATTGATCAACTCTGTTGGCTCTAATAAAGTTTGACAGCTATCACATTGGTCGCCTCTAGCATTTTCACTGCCACAATTTGGACAGGTGCCTTCAACAAAACGATCGGCTAGAAACCTCTCACACTTTGGACAAAATAACTGTTCAATAGTAGCTTCGTGGATATAGCCCTTTGCATCTACTTCTTTGAAGATCTGCTGTACAATTTCAGTTTGATTGGGAGTACTTGTTCTTCCAAAATAATCAAAGTTAATGTTGAACCACTTATATATATCTGCATGTATTGTATGATAGCGATCACATAACTGCTGTGGAGTTACGCCTTGTTGTAAAGCTCTGGTTTCAGTTGCTGTACCATATTCATCAGTTCCACATACATATAGTGTCTCGTAGCCTTTAGAACGGCAGAAACGAGCAAAAACATCAGCTGATAGGACTTGAGTTAAATTACCTAAATGAGGAATGTTGTTAACATATGGAAGTGCAGAAGTTACTAATCTTTTTTTCACGATTTCTACTTGCCAAAAAAACCAACTACATGCTGTAATTGGAGAAATAGGCTTTCTCCTTATATATATATTTTTTTACCTTTAATTGTATTAAAACAAAAAAAAGAAAAAATATTACTTTTAATGAAAAAAGTTCCTTCAATAATACATTTGATATAACAAATTTTCAACCTATGATATTTAATTATTATTTCAAATATATGCTAAAATACAAAATTTTATTAAAAAAGGTGCATTAATATCAACTTTTAATGCTTTTTTTACTTAATTTTGTGAATATCTTTTAAGATTGCTTGACGAGAGTGCATAGTATTAAGTATTTTTAAGTAACAGTGAGAATGAAAATTTTTACAAAGGAGTCATTCATGGACAATAATGAGCAGTCTTTTAAGCCTGCTAACAAGCCCCTCAACTTTAGCCCTAAATTAATCATAGGTCTTCTCGTTGCTGTAATAGCTATATCAGTTATTATGTCTAGTTTTTTCGTAGTTGATCAAACTGAACAAGCTGTAGTAAATCGTTTTGGAGAGTACAACAGGACAGTGGGACCGGGTCTTCAAACCAAAATTCCTCTAGGTATCGATAAAGCATATAAAGTTCCAACACAAGTAGTTCAATCATTGACTTTCGGTTATAGATCAACTCTAACCTCAAGTCCTCTTATTGCAAGTACTGATTATCCCTCAGAATCAATCATGTTAACTGGTGATTTGAATATTATCGATCTTGAATGGATTGTACAATTTAAAATTGACCAGCCTAAACAATGGTTGTTTAATGTTAATGAGAGAGAAACAACCATTCGTGATATAAGTCAAAGTATAATGAACCAACTCGTTGGTGATTTACCTATCTTGGCAGTTATGACGAGCGAAAGAACAAATATTGAAGTAGAAGCACAAGAACTTATGCAATCAAAATTTGACCAATATGAATTAGGTATTAATGTTGTAACAGTCAAACTTCAAAATATTGTTCCACCAGCTGGTGAAGTTCAAAATGCATTTGAAGATGTTAACAAAGCTATTCAGGATATGAATAAATACATCAACGAAGGTAAAGAAGAATATAACTCAATTATTCCTAAAGCAGAAGGTGAAGCAAATCAGCAGATCCAAATTGCAGAAGGTTATGCTAAAGAAAGAGTTAACAATGCCAAAGGTGATGTTGCAAGATTTAATAGCATGAGAGAAATATATGAAAATAGCAAGGAAGTAACAGCTGATCGTTTATACATTGAAACGATGGAAGAAGTATTGCTAGAGAATCCAGAAAAGCTCACAATTGTTGATAAAAATTTAGACAATTTCCTACCAATCAGTCAGCTTAACTTCGATAGTAGTTCAATTGCTACAGCTAGATCTGTATCAAGTACTACAACAAACGGAGGTACTAACTAATGAAAAAATTTTGGACAACAATAATTGTAATTGTAGTATTGGCAGTAGTATTTTTATTGCTTGGACCTTTCTATGTATTAGAAGAAGGTGAACAATCTGTAGTTACCAGATTTGGTAAGATTGTAGATACAAGTCAGGAAGCAGGTCTTAAGTTTAAGGTACCTGTTGTTGATAATGTTCTAATTTACCCTAAAAAGGTTTTATCTTGGGATGGAGAAGCTCAGCGTATTCCAACCAAAGAAAATCAATTTATTTGGGTTGATACAACAGCTCGTTGGGTAATTAACGATCCTGCTAAATTTTATGAAACTGTAACGACCTTAAATAATGGTACTTCAAAGTTAAATGATATTTTGGATTCAACAATTCGTACTGTAATAAGTGAAAACTACATGAATGAAGCTGTAAGAACTACAAACAAAATCAATAACGTAAAAGTTGAAGAACAAGTTACAAAAGTTGATACAGTTGAAGATGCAGAAAGACTTAGGAACTTAACTAAGACAAGTTCAACACAAGAAGATATTGCAATTGGACGTGAGGGATTATCTCAAAAAATGTATACAATAGCAAGTCAGTTTACTGATGCTTATGGTATTACATTAATTGATGTCATAATCCGTCAAATTAGATACAGTGATGATTTAACTCAATCTGTTTATCAGAGAATGATAAAAGAAAGAAACCAAATTGCTGAAGCTTATAGATCTTATGGTAAAGGTCAATTAGCACAGTGGGAAGGTAAAACAGAAAGTGAGCAGAAAAATATTATATCTACTGCATATGCTAAAGGTGAAACCATTAAGGGTGTAGCTGATGCAGAAGCAACTACGATTTATGCAGATGCTTATGAAGTTGATCCTTACTTCTTCAGACTATGGATAACTTTGGAATCATATAAGAAGACATTACCTAAGATGAATAAGGTATTATCAACTGATATGAAGTACTTCGATATGATGTACAGTCCTGAAACTAAATAGTTTAAAGCAGATTTAAATACAAACTACTTGGAAGTTAATTCTTTCAGGTAGTTTTTTTTGAAGCAAACATTTAAATTATCACCATTAAACCAGAAAGCTACAATCTTTTCTCAAATAAAAGTAAACTTAATTCAAAAAAATATATTCACTATAACAACTCCACTCCTCCATAAAAAATAATATCAAAATGCAATTAAATAGGTTTAGAACATATGCAATCTAAAATGTAATAACTACGCATCTCTTATATTATTCATAAAAAAAATATCATAATTAATTACAACTAATTCAAGAACCTACCTTAGTATTGAATCAATAAAGATACATATTATTTCCTGTTATTGAAATATTAAATCATATTAATCATAAATTCTTTACAAAAATATGGCCTAAAAGTCCTCTTTTTTTAAATATTTTTTAAATATTAATGCAAAAATGAATTTAGACTAATCAGCATATTTATACAGAATTGATAATTTAAATATCTATTAAACTCAAATATAGCAATGAATTATTTTATTTATATTTACGTTTTTCACAATAACCTAAAATATTTTTTTATTTATATATATGCAAAAAAGGACAAGCTTGATATAATAAAGACAAACTTATTAATATTAAGAGGTACATAATGAAAGATCTAAAAATTGGTTGGATTGGAACTGGCGTAATGGGTAATGCAATGTGTTTAAGATTACTAGATGCAGGCTATACCTGCTACGTAAGCAACAGAACCAAATCAAAAGCAGATTCACTTGTTGAAAAAGGTGCCACTTTTTACAGAACCCCACTTCGAGTTGCAAAAGAATGTGACATTGTTTTTACAATGGTTGGATTTCCTCGCGATGTTGAGGAAGTTTATTTTTCAGATACAGGCCTTTTTGCTGGTGGCAAACCTGGACAGATTTTCTGTGATATGACAACTACAAAACCATCCATTGCCAAACGTATTTATGAATATGGTAAAACCCAAGAAATTGAAAGTATTGATGCTCCTGTATCAGGCGGAGATGTAGGTGCTAAAAATGGCACACTATCCATAATGGCAGGTGGAGATTCAATGATATTTGAGAAATTAAAACCTTTCTTTGAGATTATGGGAAAGAGTTTCATATATGAAGGTTACAGTGGTTCTGGCCAACATACAAAGATGGCAAACCAAATAACCATTGCAGGAATCATGGGAGGTGTTTGTGAAGCACTACTTTATAGTAGCCGTGTAGGTCTTAACTTAAATACGATGCTTGATACGATAAAAGGTGGTGCAGCAGCTTGCTGGACACTAGATAACCTTGCTCCTCGTATCATCAAAGGAAATTTTGAACCAGGCTTCTATGTAGATCACTTTGTAAAGGATATGAAAATAGCATTGGAAGAAGCAAAAAATGCAAACCTTGAACTTCCAACCTTAAAACTAGTTGAATCTTTGTATGAAGAAGTGCAAAAGCAGGGCAATGGAAAGAAAGGAACTCAAGCGCTATATCTGGCTCTTGAAAAGATGAATATAAAATAAAATAAAATAAAATAAAGAATTGAATTAGGAGAAATTATGGAAATTATTAAAAACGGCGCAACCCTAACTGTGGGTGATATAAAATATGATATGGATGTTATAAATGATAATGTTGGAATTAAATCTATAAACATTTCTAAGCTAAGAAATGATACTCACCTACTAACCTATGATCCAGGATTTGCAAATACAGGTTCCTGCCAAAGCTCTATTTGTTTTGTTGATGGTGAAAAAGGTATTCTACGTTATCGTGGATACAACATTGAAGATTTAGTTGAAAACTGTGATTTCGTAGAAGTTGCCCACCTTCTTGTTAAAGGAGAGCTTCCTTCAAAGAAAGAAAGATATGAATATCAAATATTACTTAACAAGCACTCAATGTTGCATACAGACATGGAAGTTTTCTTTAGAGGCTATCCTCAAAACTCTCATCCAATGGCAATTCTTTCCTCCATGGTAGCATCACTTTCAGCTTTCTACCCAGAAATAGATGATATGGACCCAGAGGAAAATCTAGATTTAACTGTTACAAGACTCTTGAGTAAGATGAGAACAATTGCAGCATTTACATATCGCCAATCAATCGGAAACGATAGTGTAAACCCATCTTATAAGTACAGTTACTGTGAGAACTTCTTACATATGATGTTTGATTCACCTGTAAAAGAATATACCCCAAAAGAAAATGAAATCAAGGCATTAAACGAATTATTAATATTGCATGCAGATCATGAACAAAACTGCTCAACTAGTGCTGTAAGACTTGTAGGATCCTCTAATGCTAATTTATATGCATCAGTATCTGCTGGTTGTTGTGCTCTTTGGGGTTCGAAACATGGTGGCGCAAACCAAGCAGTACTTGAGATGCTAACACAAATTCTTGAAGATGGGTTAACTGTTGATGAAGTAATAGCAAAAGCCAAAGATAAAGATGATCCCTTTAGATTATCAGGCTTTGGTCACAGAGTTTACAAAACATATGACCCACGTGCAAAAATAGCTAAGAAGATATGTGATGAGGTACTAAGAGAAAGCACAAAGGATGATCCATTGTTAAAAATTGCTGAAGAACTTGAAGAAAGGGCATTGAGTGATGATTACTTCATATCTCGTCACCTTTATCCCAATGTTGATTTCTATACTGGAATTACATTCCATGCAATAGGAATTCCATCCGAGATGTTTACAGTCTTATTTGCAATGGGAAGATTACCAGGTTGGATTGCACATTACCTAGAATGGAAACATGATCCTTATCAAAAGATTGGTCGTCCTCGTCAGGTATACACTGGTCCAGTTCAAAGAAAGGTAAAACCTATCAGAGAAAGAGATTAATATAAACCTTAAGATGCACCAGCTTTATAAGCTGGTGCATCTTATGCTTAATGTTATTTTATAAATTATTATTAAATACACCATCCCATATAATTAAAGGTCCATTATGTATAAAAATTGTTAAATTGAAATTAATCCTTTTTTACCATAGCTTGTATAAATGACCCAAAAAGTCCAATTGCCCAACCTTCATTAATAGCTTGTTTACCCTTTTTTCCAATAAATGTAGTTTTTTTTTGCAATTAGCTTATATCGAATCTTTACATGGTATTCTGTTATCATAAAAATTCTCCTTTTTCCTCTATTATTATATTTTACAAATATTGATTTACCTCATCAACTTATGACTGATAATATCTTCTACAACAATCGATTGCAAGTAGATTAAAAATTCTCAAATCATTGAAACTACAAGGTTTTATAATCATCAACAAAATCGAATAAAACCATAGGAACTGAGAATTAATTGCCACCTGTATTTAAATAATATTTAACTGCTAAAACAATTACAGCTGTTTAATTTTTATATTTTACCTTTTATTAAGGAGATAAATAAATCCATCATAAGTCATTCCTCCCCATAAGGATAATTATCAGGGTATTCTTTTGGAATGGTAAATTACATTTAAGATGTAAGACACTATATATTTTAATTTATATAATTATTAATTTTTGTGCAAATATTCTTTTAACATTTCAGACGATCTTACTTTATCAAGGGGTTTCAATAAATGAACGTTCATGGCCATATGAATGGCCAGCATCAATACTTTTACTTACATCCTCATCAAATGTATTTGTACTTAAGGCTATAATTGGAATATTTTTATTAAATTCTCTTATTTTTGTTGCAGTAAGCCCATCCATCTCTGGCATTCTTACATCCATCAAAATATTATCCATATTATCTTTCTCAATATTTTTTTCATAAAATCAACAGCTTTTAAACCATTTGATGCATCAAAAATTTCAATACTAACTTTTCAAGTAACTTTTTAACAATCAATTGATTTATATTATTATCTTCAACCGATAAGATTTTAAATTCATCGTATCTTTCAAGTTCTTTATTCTTGCTTACAACATTAATCTTTGCAACTTTATTTATTATATGATTGTATAGTTCAGATCTAAATATAGTTTTTTGTATAAATGTTGTAACACAATGGTTATTTGTTCCCTTACCTTTTTTGCTGATTCAAATCCATTTAGGTCTGGCATTTTGAAATCAAAAATGTAAAGGGAAAATTCTTTTGGATTTTTCCTAATATATTCCAAGGCATTCAAAGATGATGTAAAATCTTTATTTTCAACTTTCCATACATCAAATATTTTGGATAGATATTTTATAGAACCTTTATCATCATCTACAATCATTGCTGTCTGATTTTCAAGTGGTACACTTAATTCCTTTCATTTTCAGATATAGCTACAGGAAGCGTTACTAAAAACTTAGTTCCAACAGCTATCTCTGATTCAACATTAATTATACCATTCATTGCTATTATAAGATGCCTTGGAATAGTTATTCCAAGGCCAGAACCACCATGCATTCTTAAAACGCTTTAATCAGCTAGTTCAAACTCTTCAAATAATCTTAGAATAGTATCTTTTTCTATTCCACAACCAGTATCTTTAACTTCCAAAATAGGAGTTGTTGTTTTATCATCAATTCTTTTTTCTCTTACAGTTAAGGTAAATGAACCTCCTTCTGTAAACTTCAGTCCATTTGATAATATATTAAATATTATTTGACAAATTCTATATTGATCTCCAACCAGTTCCTCATCTTGAACAACATCCAGATGAACATTGAAACCAAGTCCCTTCTTTTTTGCAAGATGATAATAGATATCTGATACAGAATAAATAAGCCGTTTTATATTAAAGTCGTCATTAGCAAGCTTTAACTTATCTTTTTCAATTGCAGACATATCCAGTAAGAAGTATCTTGCTAGATTCATCAATTTTATAAGAATAATCCATAACAATTTTTATATCATTGCAATTTTCTATCAACAAAACCTTCAACCCAATAATTACATTAAAGAGGAGTTCTAAGCTCATGTGATATTGTTGAAAGAAATTCTGTTTTTAAATTTGCCTTAAGTTCTGCAACTTGTGCTCTATTCATTATCTCTTTCTTCTTATTTTGGCTATATATTACAAAACAGATAAACAATGCTAAAATAGCTACTATACCATAGAACAAATACAATACCTGTTTTTTTTTATAACTTGAATGTACAATCGAAGTGCAACAAACTCAGAAAATAAGAATTGGCTCATATTGAAACAAGGAGTATAATAGAGATTGTCATAATCCTATGATTACAGGGAGTAGAATATGAACCAGTACACACATCTTAACATATCTGACAGGGAAAGGATATTGTTCCTTAGTGCAAAAAAGTCATCAATAACCATGATTGCTGACCTGATTGGAAGAAACAAATCGACTGTTAGTAGGGAATTGAGTCGTAACACTTCAACTAGCCTTTACTCGCCTACAAAGGCACAAGAAAGGGCAGTAAAGAAGCATTTAAATGGTGGTATTAAGCAAAAAGTCAGTGATCCTAAAACAAAGGATATAGAATGAAATAGATCAAGATCTAACCCATAAATAGGTTAAAAGACACATAAATAAACTTCATTAGAATGGAATATATGATGAAAAATATTCTAAATACTAGAGTACTTCATATTCGAAGATGGGATATTAACCTTAAGGATTAAGTGGGCACTTTAGCTTAACTCTAACAGTACAGGGCACAAAGTAGTCTCTCTGAATTATTTGGTAATTAATTCAGAGAAGACTTCAACTAATTAGACAATCATAGATAATTGTTTCAAAAACTTTATCAGACCTACATCTTGTTGAAACAAGAGTAAGACAGTTTGCATTCATAATAGGTCTAAAATCATTCTTGAATTTTTCAAGTCGAAATGCTAGTACCACTACATATGGTACAACGTTATTCGATTATACGGACAGCATAA
>CAYWGU010000004.1:0-40465 GCA_964457975.1 uncultured Spirochaetaceae bacterium
TTTCAAACTAAATTTTTTATTTATTGATAACACTGACTTTAAATGGTACTATTTTTTGTATGAGTGATGAAAGAATAAATCAGGCAATCAATTATGAGACATTATTATTGGCAAGTCATAGAGATGCCGCTTTGGTTGACATAATATATAACGATAATAAAGTTGAGCTAAGTTGTACTTCATTGATGAACTTCGCTAAGTTTGCCGAACTTTTGTCAATTAAGACTGATAGATTAAGTAATTGTTATTTTCGAGTTAGTAATTCCTTTAGCCGTCTTCCCACAGGCTATAGCATCATAAGTTCTGATGATCCAGAGTGGCCAGTAAAAATTGAAAATTTTCCTTATTGTCCTAAATTCTTATACTACTTGGGTGATATTGATTTATTGAAGGGGACCATTGTTTCAATTGTAGGAACAAAAGCTCCTACTGATGAAGATAAAGTTATTGCTAAAAAAACTGTTGAATCCTTTATTAAAAATAAAATCATTGTTGCTTCAGGGCTGACTCTAGGCATTGAGGGAATTGCAAGTGCTGCAAGCTGCACTCACTTTGCTCCTACAATTGCAGTAATTGGAACGAGTCTTGAAAAGCACTATCCCGAGGGACATGCGAAGATGCAAGATTTTATTGCAAATGAAGGCGGACTTGTCCTTACCATGATTCCTCCATGTGCCCCTCCCTCATCCTTTAAATTTAACTTTTTACTGCGAAATAGGTTATTAAGTGCTATATCTACCGCCATTGTTATTATAGATGATAGAGATAAAGGTGGTTCAATCAAGATGGCAGAAGCATCTCTTGAGAATAATAGAAGAGTTTTTTTCTATTCATCTCTTATGAAGAGAGAAGATTTAAACTGGCCGTCTCGTATGAAGGATATGGTTAATGTAAGTGTTGTAAGATATCCAGGAAATCTTGTAAATAAGCTTATTAATAAAAAGAAGAAACCAAAGAAAACATCAAAAGCTAAAAAAGAAAAATTGAATAAGTCTGTTCAGCTTTCACTCTTTGAATAAATTTAAGTTTTTAAGTGGTCATTTTGTATAAAAATCTTGACTTAAAATAAGTCAAAGCGTAATATCTTTCATATGGAAAAAGAACTAACAGCAAATGCTTTACGTCAAAATTTTATCGACTTTTTTGTATCAAAAGGCCACGTTCAAATTAGTGGTGCTTCACTGATCCCAGAAAATGATCCAACAGTTTTATTTACTACTGCTGGTATGCATCCCTTAGTACCTTATATTTTAGGTGCAGAACACCCATCAGGAAATAAACTTTGCGATTATCAAAAGTGCATAAGAACTGGTGATATTGATGTTGTTGGTGATCCTCACCATCTAACTTTCTTTGAGATGCTTGGTAACTGGTCATTAGGTAGCTACTTCAAAGAAGAAGCTATTGATTATAGTTATGAATTCTTAACAAAAATAATTGGAATTGATCCAAAACTTTTATCGGTTACAGTTTTTGAAGGTGATGATAAAGTTCCGTGTGATGCTGTTGCAGTAGAAGCCTGGAAAAAACATGGCTTACCTGATGAAAGAATTTACCAATTACCTCGTGGTGATAACTGGTGGGGTCCAGCAGGTGAAACAGGTCCTTGTGGTCCTGATAGTGAAATGTTCATCGATACTGGTAGTCCAAAATGTGGTCCTGACTGCAAACCTGGTTGTTCCTGTGGTAAATATTTTGAAATCTGGAATGATGTATTCATGGGTTACAAAAAGATTGAAGATGGTAGCTATATAGAAATGGATCGCAAGTGTGTTGATACCGGTATGGGCATTGAGAGAACAATTGCAATCCTTCAAGGCAAGAAAAATGTATATGAAACAGAGGTATTTATTCCTATTATTGCAGGAATTGAAAGCTTATGTTCAGTAAAATATGGTGATGATGCTGCAACTGATAAATCAATTAGAATTCTAGCAGATCATGTAAGAACAAGTGTATTTATTCTAGGTGATGAAAAAGGCATGGGACCTTCAAACGTTGGAGCTGGATATATCCTTCGTCGTTTGATTCGTCGTGCAATCCGTCATGGTAGAAAACTTGGAATTGAAGGGACTTTTCTTACAAAGTTATCTTCAATTGTTATTGATTTATATGTAGAGGCTTATCCAGAATTACTTCAGCATGTTACTTTTATCAATGATGAATTGGTAGCAGAAGAAGAGAAGTTTTCAAAAACTCTAGAAAAGGGTGAGCGAGAATTTGAAAAGATGGTTCCAAATATTCTTAAGGGAAAAGCTAGAATTATTCCTGGAAGAATGGCCTTTAAATTATATGACACTTATGGTTTTCCTATTGAACTTACAAAAGAACTTGCTGGAGAAAAAGGCTTAGGTGTTGATGAAGAAGGCTTCAATGCAGCCTATGAAAAGCACCAAGAAAATAGTAGAGCAGGGGCTGATAAGCAGTTTAAAGGTGGTCTTGCAGATCACAGTGAGCAAACCACAGCTCTTCATACAGCAACACATCTATTGCATACTGCCTTAAGACAGGTATTAGGTGATCATGTTGGACAGAAAGGTTCAAACATTACAGTTGATAGACTTCGTTTTGATTTTACTCATTCTTTGAAAATGACACAAGAAGAATTGAAGAGAGTTGAAGATATTGTCAATGAACAAATTCAAAGAAATCTTGAAGTTACCTGTGAAACAATGACCCTTGAAGAAGCTCAAAAAGATGGTGCAATTGCATTCTTTGCTTCTAAATATGGTGAAAGTGTTAAAGTTTATACGATTGGAGATTTTTCAAAGGAAGTTTGTGGTGGACCTCATGTTAATAATACAGGTGGTATGGGTCGTTTTAAAATTAAAAAAGAACAATCATCATCAGCTGGAATTAGACGTATCAAGGCCGTATTGATCAACGAATAATAATAAATGAATTGATATATAAAAGATCGGAAGTTTTCTTTCGGTCTTTTTTTGGTCCCCAATAAAATATTAATTAGAAAAAAATATTCCAGATATAATTAAATACCTGGAATTATAAGATAAAGGCAACCATTATCTATTCATCATCAAAGTCTTCTTGTTCATCAATCTTTTTAGTTGCAAGTTGACCACAGGCTCCATTGATGTCACGACCCTTTGTAAAGCGTCTGGTATATGTTACACCAAAGTCATCAAGATATGCACAGAAGTGATTGATTTCAGCTGTTGTTGGAGTTTCATAAGGAAGTCCTTCAGCAGGATTCCATGGAATTAGATTTACAACAGCATCAAGACTTTGAGTAAATTGAGCTAGTTTTATAGCAGCTTTTTCATGAACATTTACACCACTTAGCATAACGTATTCAAGGGTAAATCTCTTTCCTCCTTTGGTTTGATAATGAAGAAGTGCTCTTCTAAGTTTTTCAAGATTGTAAACATCATTAACAGGCATAAGTCTCGATCTAGTTATATTATCTGCACTAACAAGAGATATTGCCATTTTAATAGGAAGTCCTGTTTCAGATAGCTTGTTTATTCCAGGTATAATACCACAGGTGCTAATTGTAATTCGTCTTAAGCTTATATAATATGAATCTTCTTGATGGAAATAATGAATTGCTCTCAATACATTTTCCATGTTGTTCATTGGTTCTCCCATACCCATAAATACGATATGTGTGATTGGTGTTATATTACTTAAATGAACGAACTGTTCAATAATTTCTTCAGTTGATAGATTTCTTATCATCCCCATGGTAGCTGTACGACAGAATTTACATCCCATAGCACATCCAACTTGAGATGAGAGGCATGCTGTCTTGCGATCATTCCTATCGGATAGCAATACACATTCAATAACATTACCATCAAATAATTCAATAGCTAATTTTGTGGCATTATCATCTTCCTGTGTTTCTATTACCTTCGAAGATGCTGTACTTGGCATTCTTTTTGATAAATCTTCTCTTAATATTTTAGAAAGGTTTGTCATTTCATCAAATGATAAGGCACCTTTAACAAGCCATTCATATATTTGCTTACCTTGGAACTTTTTTGTCAAACCTAAAGCTTCAGTAAGTTGCTCTGGGCTTAAACCAAATAAAGATAGTGGTAAGTTTTCATTGTTATTCATTTCTGTTGTCTCCATATTTTTCAATATAGTATAAAGTAAAAGAAAATAATAGATGCATGTTATTTTCTTAACGCACAAAAAATAAAAAAATATTAAATAAATTTTGATAAACGTAATCTTTTTAAAAAACTTGTAAAAATCATGTAAAATAATGGAATTAATTGTTTAGAAAAGTGATTAAATTCTGACAACCAAGTTCTTGAACGGATAATAAATATCGAGAAATTGTTTGATATTTTTAAAGATTCAGGTTAAGGTATAAAGAAATAATTGCTCATGTTGCTGCATCAAGCTTTCAGTGTAAATAATTTAGAGCTATAATTATAACCATGATATTGTTAGGTGAAACCTTAATTATCTTGCAGGATAAAATTTGAGCTTGTACTTTTTTCTGACTGTTTTAGATTATAATTAAATTATTGATTAAATATATATCCAGGGGATACGAAAAGAAAGATGACAACATAAATTTGGTAATTATTTGACAATATACAAATCAACTAAATGGCGATATTAATTAGCAATAACATGAATAAGTAAAATTTTAGTAAATAAGCTTAATATAATTGATTTTTTTAGTACTTAAAATGAAAAGTTATGACGCAAGAATAATTTTGATTATATATGGTAAAAAATGCTATTTATTATAATATATATAATATTATCTGAACTATCTTGTGTGAAAAATAATGCTATTTATTATATTTCTGTGGACTTTATGAGAACTTTTATAATTATTGTCAAAAATAGACCTTATGGAGTACTTAGTATTAAATGTAAAAAAATGGTTTTTTAAAAGTTATGAACTCTGATAATATCATACTTTACTTATTTTAATGACACAAGTTGCTTTCAAAGTTATATTTTTTTGTGTATAATTCAGATAGTTAAAAAAAATAACTAATTATTTGGTTTTTCTTAGGAGAAAATTATGAAAAAAAAACTTTTAGCCCTATTGGCTATCGTAGCTTTTGTAGCAGCTCCTACATTTGCTAACACAGCTTCTGATAAGTTCAGTGATTTAAAAACTGACGCTTCAATCAAAGTATCAGAAACAAATGAAAAGATTTTCAGCAATACATCACACCCCACTTGGGCTGCTGGTCTTGTTTTAGGTACTAACTCAGGTGTTCAAATTAACTATCGTGCAAATCCACAACTAACCATTGAAGGTGTTGTAGGTTTCGGTATTCTTAACAAGAATTTAATGTTGGAAGCTTATGGCATGTACAATGTTTCTAGGTTTGAAATTAGTGAAGCTACTTTTGATTTTAATGCCGGTGTTGGTGCTAACTTAGGTTTATCATTTGATGCAACAACAGTTATTTCTACATCTTTTGTAGGTGCTGGGGAAATAGTTTATAGTTTCGATGATAATCTACCTTTGGACTTAGCTTTAAGAGTTGGAATGGGTGTTAACCTAGTTTTTGTTAGTGGTGGAGTTACTACTTCATTAACAGTACCTGCAGGTATTACTTGTACTTATAGATTCATCTAAGTCAACAAGTATTTGATACTAAAAAAAGGAATGGTTTATTATTGCCATTCCTTTTTTATCTTTTAAATCTATAAATTTTATTAAACTTTATCTTTTGTCCATTTTTTAATTTTTACCTTTTCCTGATAATTAGTTGCAAATTCTTTAACTCTACCTATGAATACAGGTTCTATTCTTGCCTTAACATTTATTTTTTCTTCTTCATATTCAATGCTTTCAATTAATCCGTTTCTAATGATGTATGCTACAAGATCATGTCGATCAGAAGGGAATACAAAATCTACTTCATTTGTTGTTTCATAGTATTTTTCTTCAATTGCTTTAAGAAGTTCCTCAATGCCTTTGTCTTCTTTGACACTTATTTTAACAAAGGGGCCTTTTACTAGGTTTTTCATTCTACCTTCAACAAAAGAATCTAAAGGGGTGTCCATTTTATTCAAAGCTACAACAGTAGGTTTGTCCTGACAATCTAATCCCTCTAATGTTTCAATTGTAGTTTCATAGCATTTTTCAAGATCACTGTGTGCTGCATCACTGATGATTAAAACAACATCAGCCCAGGTTGCTTCTTCAAGTGTTGATTTGAAGGCATCAATCAAGGTGTGAGGAAGATTTGAAACAAATCCAACTGTATCTGTAAAGATCATCTCTCGTCCAGATGGCATCTTGATCTTTTTGCTTGTGGTATCAAGGGTGGCAAATAGTTGGTTTTGAACATATATATCACTGTTTGAAAGTTTTTTCAAAAGTGAGCTCTTACCACTGTTTGTATATCCGATGATTGCTACAGTTGGTATATTTTGATCAATTCTATTTTTTCGTTGATTATCTCTTATTTTTTTAACAGTTTCTAATTCAAGCTTTGTTTGAGTGATTTTATTTTGAACAAGACGTCTATCAAGTTCCAACTGCTTTTCACCACCACCTTTATTACCCTTTGCACCACCTCTTTGACGAGATAGGTTTGTCCACTTACGGGTAAGACGAGGAAGAGAGTATTCAAGTCTTGCAAGTTCAACTTGAAGAGTTGCCTCTCTTGTTGCAGCTCTATCAGCAAAAATTTGAAGTATTACCTCTGTTCTATCAATTACACAAATATCAAGAACCTCTTCCAAGTTTCTTTGAATACGTGGTGATAAATCATTATCAAAGATAAATAAGTCAATATCCTTATTATCAACAATGTCCTGTAATTCCTGAACCTTTCCAGATCCAATTAAAGTTGCACTGTTTTCTTTTCTAATTTTAATTAATATTGAATCGACAACCGTTACACCCATTGTATATGCAAGAGAATTTAATTCCTCAACACGGTTGCTAGATGACTCTTCAGTATCATCATTCTTTAATATAATTACCAAAAATGCTTTTTGGGGTTTTACCTCACAGCTAAAGGCATCTTCTTTGTCTTTTCCATCAAGGAAGTTATTATTGTTTTTCACAGTTAAAGATTATCTGTGGTTTAACAACTTGTCAATCTATGGTATATTTCTTTTGCAGTATATTTATGTTATGAGGGGTATTTTAATGAGTCTAAATTGTGGCATTGTGGGCCTACCAAATGTTGGTAAATCAACTATATTTTCTGCTTTAACTTCTGCACCAGCAGAAGCAGCAAACTATCCATTTTGTACCATTGATCCAAATGTGGGTATGGTAGATGTTCCAGACATTCGTTTGGATAAAATTGTAGAATTAATTCCAACAGAAAAGGTTGTTCCAGCTACTTTTGAATTTGTTGATATTGCTGGACTTGTTGCAGGTGCATCGAAGGGCGAGGGGCTTGGTAATAGATTTCTTGCTTCCATTCGTGAAGTTGGTGTTTTGGCACATGTTGTTCGTTGTTTTGAAGATGAAGATATAATTCACGTTAATAATAAGATTGATCCATTAGATGATATTGATACAATTAATATGGAATTGGCTTTCTCTGATTTAGATACAGTAACAAAGCGTTACGATAAGATGGCCAAGATGGGAAGAATCAACAAAGATCAAAAAAAGCTCAATGAAGTTCTTCTTCCAATTCTTGAAAGATTAAAAGCGATTCTTGAAGAAGGTCAGCTTGCTAGATCCATTGAATTTAATAAAGATGAATTAGAAATAATATCTGATTTGCATTTAATTACACTAAAACCTGTAATTTATGTCTGCAATGTAGATGAAGATCATGTTACAGAAGATAATGAATATGTGGTTCTTGTTAAAGAAGTTGCCGTCAAAGAGAACGCTGAAGTTGTTGTAATTTGTGGTAAAATTGAAGCAGAAATTGCAGACATGGATACCGAAGAAGATAAAATTGAATTCCTTGAAGCACTAGGACTTGAAGAATCTGGTTTGAATCAATTAATCAGATCTGCTTATCATATTTTAGGTATGAGAACATTCTTTACTGCTGGATCTGATGAAAATAGAGCATGGACCTTTAAAGCTGGATACAAAGCTCCTCAAACAGCAGGTGTTATTCATACTGATTTTGAGAAAGGCTTTATCAAAGCAGAAGTTTATAACTGCAATGATTTATTTGAATTCAAAACAGAACAGAAGGTAAAAGAAAAGGGAAAACTTAGAATAGAAGGTAAGGAATATGTAGTTAAAGATGGTGACATCATGCACTTTAGATTTAACTTGTAAACTTTTTATACAAAATATAAGGAAGGATCATCTTGGGTGGTCCTTTTTTACGTGAATGACAATTAATCGTTTTAGATAGGGATATAATAATGGCACTCAATGGAGTGCCATTATTGTATCTAATCTCTTATTACCAATTAAGTTCAAAGGAAAGAGGTTCTGCCAATAGCAAGAAATCAATTAGAGGAAAGCTATATTCAAATACATTATCTGATATTTTCTTTCCACCTGTAAAGCTCTTGATTGGTGCTGGTGTTTCAAACCGAAGTGTAATTGCTGATTCTTGAATAGCCCCTGGACCTTCCTCTCCCAGCATGAAGCTAATCATTTCTAGATAATCTGGTGCAGACAATCCCTCATTGTAAATAGGGCCAAATGGTTCAAAGTTCGGATCTTTTAAAAATGGTATTACAGCTGTTAGATTGGAGTAGTTAGCTAAATTTAAATAAAAATTTAATCTGTTTTTGTTTAAATTCAATACTGTTTGATTGTTTTCTGCACCAAGATCAAATAGTAGAGTTTTTAAATTGCTATAATCAAAGGATATAACATAAGAATTATTTCCTGTTTTAACCAAATTAATATTGTCTGTTGTTGATGCATTAATCAGTTGCTTTTCGAAAGCCTCCATTGATTGATCCATAATAGGTTTTGAGCTATCGTTCGTTGAGAAATCTGAGAAATCTTCCAATACATCTACAAAGAAATCCTCAACATGAATTGCTGCTGAAGATGTTCCTCCATTGGCATTGTTAATTGTTAAATCTTCTGTAACAACACACGAAGAAAGAGTAAGCGCTGCAACGATTGCAGCAATTAAAATATATTTGCTTTTCAACTGATAAGCTCCTTAGGAATATAATTTTTTTTGTTTGCTAAAAGATTACAATAAATAAAAGTACGATTCAATAGTGAACCAACTGTTTATTTTATTTTATATTTATTACCACCTTATAATATAGATAACATAAAAAGCTACAGTAAGTTAAATAAAAGGATGTGTTTTAGTGTGTAGTTGGAAAAGAATATTCCAATTTATTATAAATTGCTCAAATTTAATAAACTTTTGTTACTTTTTTGGTTTTTTTTGTATTTTATATAAAAAAATAAATTATGCTTGATTAAAATGAATAAAAACATATTTATTTAATTTTTTGCCGTTTTTTAATGCAAAATTGGTCTTTATACCCTATTATGTATAGTATTGCTATTGAGTATTTGTTCTTACCATGGTATTTATTGCTCTTGTGATGACCCATATTTGTTTTACAAGAAGAGCCATTCATGGTGATGGCGTTGACAAAACTTGCAACGCTTTTTATAACATATAGTAAATAAATATCTTTTGTTATTTATTTTTTGGAGGATTTTCATGGATAATATAGGCGATAAAAATGTACTAATTATAGTAGAGTCACCAACTAAGGCCAAAACTATAAAGAAGTTTTTACCACCAAATTGTACTGTTATTGCAAGTAATGGTCATATAAGAGATTTGGACCCGGCTAAGAATGCAGTAGATGTGGAACATAATTTTAAACCTAAATACATAATTCCACCTGAAAAAAAAGCTCTAGTAAAAAAACTAAAAGATGAACTAAAAAAGACTGATTACCTTCTTCTTGCAACTGATGAAGATAGAGAAGGTGAAAGTATTTCTTGGCACCTACTTCAGGTTTTAAAACCAAAAATAGAATATAAAAGAATGGTGTTCCATGAAATTACCAAGAAGGCAGTTTTAAAAGGACTTGAAAGTGGAAAAGATCTTGACTATGCAATGGTTGATGCTCAGGAAGCTCGTAGAATTGTAGATAGGTTATTTGGTTATGATGTATCATCTCTTGTTGGTGAAAAACTATCCTCAAGAAAGTTATCGGCTGGACGTGTTCAGTCTCCTGGACTCATGCTTACTGTTGAAAGAGAAAAGCAACGAATAGCCTTTTCTAAGAGTATCTATTTTGATGCAAAAGCTACTTTAAATAATGGTAAGGATCGAACAAACTTTGATGCAAAGCTAGTTAAATATAAAGAAAAGAGCATTGCTGGTAGCAAGAATTTTGATTCTGTAACAGGTGTCTATACAGGTGGAGATAAACAGTTGATTCTTGATGAAGAGGCTGTTGCAAATCTTATTTCATCCTTGGAAAATAAGACTTACAGTGTAAGTGATATTGTATCACGTCCTGTAACAAGTCGTCCAAGTGCTCCTTTCATTACATCCACCTTGCAGCAAGAATCCATCAAGAAATTGCATTTTAGTTCAAAAGATACAATGAGAGTTGCACAAAAACTATATGAAAATGGTCTTATTACCTACATGAGAACAGATAGTCCCTTCTTAAGCAATGAAGGTCTTAATGGTGCTAGAGTCACCATTGAAAATCTATTTGGTGCAGAATATCTATCAGATTCCCCACGACAATTTAAAACAGACAGTGCTGAAGCCCAGGAAGCACACGAAGCTATTCGACCAACAGGTGAGTTGTTCACAACTCCAGGTGAAACAAGTTTATCTGGTAGAGAATTACAACTTTATACCTTGATTTGGTCAAGAACCATTGCTTCTCAGATGGCAGAAGCTAAGAAAAAGACCACCACCGTTAAAATCATTTGTGGTGATGCACTTTTCCAAGCAAGCGGTACACAGATAGTTTTTCCTGGATATTTAAGAGCATATGTTGAAGGTAAAGATGATCCTGAGGCAGCATTGGATGATAAAGAAACCCTTCTTCCTGAATTAACTGTTGGTAATGATCTTGATTTGGTCGAACTAAACAAGCTGAAACACGAAACAAAGGCACCCGCTAGATTTACTGAAGCTTCCTTGATTCATGTACTTGAAGAAAGAGGTATTGGTCGTCCATCTACTTATTCATCAATTATAGAAACATTATTAAATCGTAAATATTTAGTTAAAGAAGGAAATGCACTTATTCCAACATTTGTTGGGTTTGCTGTATGTAATTACTTGATAGATGCTTTTCCTCGTTATGTTGATTATGACTTTACAAGAAGACTTGAAGGTCAACTTGATGAAGTTGCAAAGCAGAAAAAAGATAAAAATGAATTGTTGCAAGAATTCTATCTTGGTGATTCAGGATTGAAAATACGCTGTGAAAAGCAAAAGAAGGAAGACAACAAGCAAGAAGCAAAAACCTTGAAACTTCCTCAAATTGATCCTGCAAACCCAATTATGATTGGACCTTATGGACCATACGTTCTTGGAAAAGAAAAGGAAGATGGCAAGAGAGAGTATTTAAACCTTCCAAAAGAGCTATTACCCGGAACCGTAACTAATGAAGAGATAAAAGCAATTATAAAAGAAGGTAAGAAAAAGATAGAACCTGAAGTACTAGGTCAGCTTCCTGAGGGACAGGATGTCCTTTTATGTGAAGGACGTTTTGGACCTTACTGGCAGATTGGACACGAAAATAGCAACAAACCAAAAAGATCGAGTGTTCCATCATGGATGCAAAAAACTGATGAAGCTAAGGATTTTAATAATGCTACAAAATATCTAACACTTCCAAGAGAACTTGGAAGTGATAAAGATGGTAATCCAATCATTGCAACAAAGGGAAAGTATGGACCATTTGTTAACTGCAATGGTGTTAATGGAAATCTTAATAGAAGAGATCATGATGTTCAGTTATTCACAGTGACAGAAAAAGAAGCAATAGAAATCTTAGATGGCTCCAAGAAAAATGCGGCTGGAAAGGGTGGCTCTGCTTCAAAGGGTGCATTAAAGGATTTTGGTGAGATTGAAGGTGGTTCTGTAAAACTTTATCATGGCAGATACGGTTATTATCTAAAACAAGGTAAAACAAATATCAAAATTTTAGATGAAGCTGCTCAAGGTGATGAAGAACTAGCAAAAGCACTTACTGAAGATCAAATTAAAGAATCAATTATAGCAAAAAAAAATAAGAAAAAATAATGGCTAGATTTAAAAGAACATACTTTTCAACATCAACACAATCTATTGCAAAAGACGATGAGGTAATAAAAGAGATTGCAACGTCTCTGGAGTTGTCTCCATCAAAGGTATCCACAGCACTTAGAGGCATGGGTATTTCTTCTTACGAAAAACTTGATGTGGAAGATTTACAATTATATAAAGAGCTTGTTTGCTGTAAGTTTGGGATTTTGAAACCCTTCATAATAGAAGATGAGAACTTTCAGTTACAATTGGATGAAGGAATCAAGGGATTTGATGAGATTTATATAGATACCGCTCCTCTGATTCATAAAGATTGGTTCATGTATTTTATTGCAAATATTGCACCAGTGCTAAGACGACGACGTCAAAAACTTGTCATACTTGAAAAAACCATGGAAGAACTTCATGGCCTAAAAAATAATGATGAGAAAGATTTGGACGTAAGACTCAGAGCAACGATAAGACCAGCGTTGATTAGAGCTCTTGCTAAAAAGGGCCTTGTTAATATCATGGATACGGGTAGCTCTGGTATTGCCGATGATCATCTAATCGAATTGTTTAGAAGAAGAGGTAAGAATAAAGATATTCTTCTTATTACACAGGATAGAGAGTTGAGTGAAAGAGTTGTGCTTTTACAGGAAGAGCTCAATAAAAATATAGAAATACCTCATTATACTTTTTTCCAAAGACTACGCTATAAAAACCTAATCGATGAAGATATTCGACGAAAGGCAATTGCCTGCAAGTTACTTGAAGATGGAACCCTTCTTCGATTATATCTATGTCCTCGCTGTCTTGATAGTTACTATGATAAAATAGTTGATTGTGAGGGTTTTGTAATCTGTTCTTCTTGCTACTATGATTTAAAAGAAGAAGAGAGATTGGAAAAGCTAGAAGAAAAGAAGATAGAAGAAAAAAAATATATTGAAGTTGAGAAGAAAAAAGATGAGTTATCAAGGATTTTAGAAGAAAAAGAAGAACTTCAAAATCAGACAAGTGTTGCAAAACGTTTAAAACGACGAATATTAATAATACGAGGTGTTATATCAATTATATTACTACTTGTTATAGTAATAGTTTATAATTGCATTTAAATAAGTCTAGAGTCATCATATTAATGGTGACTTTATTTTTTATTTAATATTTGATGCAATTTTACTTATAATGTGTACATAATAAGTATGTTCATAAAATTGATAAAACATTAATTTGGTGATATTGTTAGTACGTACTATTTTAAGTGAAAGGAGTTGAAAGGTAATGATTCGAGAATTCAGTGTAGAAAACTATCGTTCAATAAAAGACAAGCAAGGTATAAGTTTTATTCCAAATATGAAGATGAACTATGGAATAGAGAAATATGTACTCTTTGATGCTGCTCCAAATGTTAAATTATTAAAATTTGCAGTCCTCTATGGATACAATGCTTCAGGAAAGTCAACAATTTTGGAATCATTTGATTATTTAAGAGCTATTCAATTAAATGCTCATTTTTCTAAAAATGAAACAACAGGATTTGAACCCTTTGCTTTTGATAAAAAGAAAAATAACAAAATAGGAAAATTCCATCTTTCCTTCTATCTAGATGAAATTCTCTATGAGTATAGCATTACACTTGATGGAAATAGAATCTACAATGAAGAATTGAAGTACACTCCAGGAAAAAGAATAACAATGCTTTTTCATAGAGAATGGAATGAAAAAGAAAAAATCTCTGATATTTTATTTTCTCCTAAATTGGAGCTTACAAGTAAATCCAAGACAATACTTATTGGTAACTGCATCGAGAACAACACAGTACTTGCTTCTTATTCTAGATCCAATGTTAATTCAAAAGAACTTGATAAAGTATTTGATTATTTTAATAATTATCTAGGTGAAGTTGTAAAACCTAAAGCAGATTTAAACTCTTTAACAACCAAAAATGCAATTAATGATGATGATTCTCGCAGATTATATTCAATACTTCTCAAGAAAGCAGAATTACAAATAAGTGATATCAGGGTGGTGGATGAATGCTTTGATGATAAAAAAACTCTAATAAACGCCTTAGAAAAGATTGAAGGTGCTGATGATTTGTTAGGGGAGCTGGGAAAAAAGGAAGAGATAAAGAAGAAATTAGTATTTGAACATACAAATACCTATGGAAGCTTTAACTTTTCACGTGAGAGAGAATCCAATAGAACAATTCGATATTTTGGTCTTGAAGGAATAATGCAAAAACTACTATCAGATAATAAATTCGTTGCAATTGATGAATTTGATACATCCCTTCACCCTGAACTTTTATCTCGTTACATTGAAATATTTCTTGTTAATTCAAAAAACTCCCAGCTTCTTATTACCATTAATAATCTCTATCTGATGGATCAAGATTACATGAGACCTGATATGATTTGGTTCTGTGAGAAAACTGATGATGGTAGTTCTGTATATTACAATGCCCAAGATTTTAAATATCATAAAAGAATATCAACCTACAAACATTATAGGGATGGTAAATTTGGTGCCATGCCTCACTATGGTAATGCAATGATTGAAGATTTGAATACTGCCGATGTAATAAATTAGATTTCTTTTAACCTTCTTTGATGTTTTTGTGGTAGAATATAATATAAAATAAATAATAAATAATGGAAAACAATCAATGTCTGAAGAAAATAAAAAAGAAAATCGTAAGGATAAGTTTGTAAAAAGATTTGTAAAAACGTTTAAAGTGCAGTTTATAACTCATCAAGGTGCTACAGTTACCTATTTGGTATTGAGAGCTTTTGTTATTATCATTATGGTTTTTGCATTCCTAAATCATAATTATGAAAGTGCTTTTATGTGTATTTTGGCATTAATTTTTTTCATCATTCCAACATTTATTGAAGAAAACTTTCACATTGAAATACCAAGTGCTTTGGAAATCATAATTCTTGTTTTTATCTTTTCTGCTAATATTCTAGGAGAGATTGCAGAATTTTATGTTTACCTTCCTGGATGGGATACAGCTCTTCATACCTTAAATGGATTTGTATGTGCTGCAATTGGTCTATCTCTATTTGAATTATTCAACAACAATGAAATGATAAATTTTAGATTATCACCTTTCTTCTTGGTCTTAGTTGCCTTCTGTTTTTCAATGACCATAGCAGTGACTTGGGAGTTCTTTGAATTCTCACAGGATACATTCTTTGGATATGATATGCAAAAAGATACAGTTATTCATAGAATAAATTCAGTGGCTCTTTCAGATAATGGATCAATTGTTTCAATAAAGAATATCACAACTACAGTTGTTAATGGAGAAAGTCTTCCTATAGATGGTTATCTCGATATTGGTCTATTTGACACCATGAAAGATATGTTTGTTAATTTTATTGGGGCTTTGGTGTTCTCTGTTTTTGGTTACTTCTATGAAAAAGGAAAAGGAAAGAAGAATACATGGGTAGAAAAGCTGATGCCAACACCCATGGAGGATGACCGAATTGATAATCTAAATACCTTGAAAAAGGAAAAGATCCAGCAGAGATTGGAAAAAAGTAAAAAGAGGAAATTGCAAAAACATTAACTATCTACTATGTGAAACTCCTATTCTAGGACATTTATTGTTTTCACTGCAGATACTACATTTAGGACTTACACTTGTGCAAACCACTTGACCATATGCTACGAGGAGTTCGTTCAAAGGTATCCAAAATCTTTTTGGCATAACTTTCTGCAAGTCTATTTCAGATTCTTCTGGGGTGTTTGTTTTAATCCATCCCATACGATTGGCTATTTGATGAACATGACAGTCAACACAGATGGCTTCTACTTGAAAACCTAGATTTAATGTTAGATTTGCAGTTTTTATTCCAATGCCTGGTAAATCCAGTAATTCTTTCTGGGAATTTGGAACCTTTCCTTCATATTTATCAATAAGTATTTGGGATATCTTTTTTATATTTTCTGTTTTTCTTCTAAAGAAACAACTAGGATATATTGCATTTTCAATCTTCTCAGAGGATAGACTCAACATATCTTTAGGAGTTGTTGCAAGAGCGAAGAGTCTACGACTTGCTTCAAGGGTTACCTTATCTTTGGTTCTAAGAGATAATAGAGTTGAAATTAAAACTAGATAAGGATCATTGTTTGTTTCTTCAGCAATTATAGAAATTGATGGAAGCTTAAAATCAAGGTTACTTAATCTATCACTCATTCTTTTAAATAAATCTTCCCATTCGCTGTCTATCATTTATTGTTTTCCTTGTTTTCTTATTAAAATACATTCTAGTTAATAATAAGATTAAAAGCAAATTTAATTATGAATTAAAAGAATTAAACCATGAAATTACTGTGGCATATTTTATTTTAATATTTAATTATACTCGACGAAGTTAAATTTTGTCTTTTTACATCGAGTAATAACATCCAATGTCAATTACATAAACCTCAAAAAATTAATTTTCCAAAATACTTAGCACTAGCTTTGTAAATATTAAATGAAGAACCAAAAAAATAGCCACATTTTGGAATACTAATACCAAAATGCGAACTAAACTAGGCAGGACATATTTATACTAGATTCTTTCTTAATTTAAAACAGCATTCAAAAATATATTTTTTATGTTTTTGTATATTATTTTCTTTTCTTATTGCATTTAAAGTACCAGGATTGTCCCCACCAACGCCTTTTTGGAATGAATCTAAAGTTAAGGTAGTAAAATTATCTGCTTCCAGCTCCTGTGAATGAGTACAACTATCTAAGGATTCTTTAGAATATGGAATAGCAGAAAAATTCAAAGTTTCATTAATTGGGGTAATAATCAAATTATTATCACCTAATAATTTTAAATAACTAATATCACTTCTATTAGAATTTTCTTGAGGTACAGTATATTGAAAGGCCAAATCTTCTGGACTAAATTTATATAATCCATAACATGCGCCATCTTGTCTATCCCTCATTGTTTCATAATTACCTTTTCCAAAATATTCTATTTTTTTTAAATTTCCGTTCAATTCTCCCCTATAACCTATTCTAGAAATTTCTGACTTAGGAGTTATAGAATAGCAAATGTTTAAATCATTTTTATTTGTGATTGTGTATATCAATTCAACTGATTCTTTATTGCATTTTAATTTGCACTTCAAGGATATGCAATTTGAATCTTTCTCAATTTTATAAGACTTTAATTTTATATTATGGGTTTTATAAAAAGCTTCATATCTTCTAACTTTCTTTGAGATGCTCATTTTTTGCAACATTTCACTAAACTTTACATCAACTTCATCAACCAAGGTATCACTTCTATCAAAAGCAACATTAAAAGAGTTTTTTATTATATTTTTTTGGTTATTCAAAGTCATATACACTAGTGCCCCGTTGCGTTTATCTATTCGAATTACCAAATCCTTACTTGTAAGTTCAATTAAATGATAAAAATCTTTAAAATCTAAAATATTATTTACTAAAGAAGGCGAAATATCATATTTTTCATTAGCTTCATTTAATTGAAATTGGGTTGTATTTTCAATTATATTATTTCTTTTAAAAACAAAAGTAATATATGTAAAAGGGTCGTTTATATTCTTATACTTAATTTTAACGATTTTATTTTTTTGTGATTCTATATCGACGTGCAATATATTCTCACTTAATTTCTTACCTTTTCTTTCAATGAAGTAGTTAATCTCGTAGTCTTTTAAATTTATGAAATAGTTTCTATTAAATATTTTAAATTCGGTACGGGATGTTTGTGTTACTTGAACATTACTATAATTAAACATTATCTGATTAATCCCAGGTTTATATTCTCCAAAGCAATTTAACAGTCCATTATTTGTAAAGTATCCATCATGTTTCTTTTCACCAAAATCACCCCCATAATAGTATTTGTTGTCAAGTTCGAGAACTTGATCCATATAATCCCATATAAATCCACCTGTAAAGCGATTGTTACCATAAATAGTATCCCAATAGTCTTTTACATTTCCATGAGCATTTCCAAGACCATGGAGATATTCACAAAGAATATAAGGCTTTTGATTATATACTTTAGATTTAATTCTTTTGCCAAAAATATAAGGTTTCATATATTTATGTCTTACAATTGTTTTATTGTTTAACATAGATTTCATATAAGAGGGAGAAGTATACATGTCAGAATGGAAATCAGAAACTTCCAATAAAGTATCTCCTTCATAATGAATGGGTCTTGTTGTATCAATACTTAAAACTTCTTCCTTCATTAACTTCATAAAAGAACCAAACCCTGATTCATTTCCTAATGACCAAAATATTACAGAGGTTTCATTCTTATCTCTATTAACCATTCTATTTATTCTATCAACACAATGGTTTATAAATAAATTCTCATTGCGCGGAATTTTATTTCTGAGGCCATGTGTTTCTAAATTGTTTTCATCCATTACATAGATACCATATTTGTTACACATTTTATAGAAATATTCTTGATTTGGATAATGCGATGTTCTTATTGCATTTATATTGTGTTCTTTGATGCTTCTTACATCCTTTTCTATCATTTCTTTTGTAAGGCTATGTGCTACAGATGGATTGAATTCATGTCTATTTACACCTTTTATTTTTATAGGTTGTCTATTTAAATAAAAAACTGAACTATCAATTTTAATTTCTCTAAATCCAAAATCATGACAAATAGTCTCACCATTATAATAAATTTTAACATTATATAAATATGGAGATTCTGCAGACCATAAGTTTACTTTTAATATGTCAGATTTAAATATAATTTTATTATTTTCTATTATTTTTTCTTCAGTAAATAAAACATTATCGCCATCATATAAAGTAACTCTTGCAATTCCGTTTCCGTTTGAAATCAACTCAGCATTAAAGGATGCACTTTCAATATTCTTTTCATGCACACTTTGCAAGGTAAAATCAACAATTCTGTTTTTTTGTCTTTGATAAATATAGACATCTCTGAATATTCCTGACAATCTCCACATATCTTGATCTTCTAATAAAGAGCCTGTGCAATATCTATATACTTTTACGACAATGGTATTTTTGCCATTGTCTAAAAAATCATTTAGGTTAAATTCACTAGGTGTAAAAGATGATTCGGAATATCCAACGAACTTATTATTAACATATAAATCAAAAGACGAATTAACACCTCCAAAATAAATAATATTTTCAATTGTATTCTTTTGATAATCAAAGGTTTTACAATAAATACCTACTTCATTATATGTATCATCAATATTTCCAATATTCTTTATATCTATAGCTTCAGGATAATTAAAATTGGTATAAATTGGTTGAGAATCTTTAACTAATTGCCATTCCATTGGGACAATAATACTGTCCCAATGAGAAATCTCTCTATAATCATGAGAATTATTTAAATCTTTAATTAATTTAAATTTCCATGTTCCATTGAGAGATAAAACGTTTTCTTTTTCAAAATATGCATGCTGTTTCAATGTGTTTATATCAAAAATATTAACTTTTTTATAATTTTTCATAATCTAATCTAGAGCCTCGACTTCACCACGTCTTTCAAATAAATCCTTTCTTACTTTTTCCATCTTTTTTTCAGTCATTGGATTAAATAACATTGCAACCAATGCTAACGAGAAGAATATAATTGGAACATAGAAATAGCCAACCTGAATACCCAATAAAGCGTTTGGAGTAATTGCTTTCGGATCATATTTAAAAATTGAAAGAATCAAACCAGCAAAAGCCGGAGCAAGGGCACCACCGAATTTTACCACTAGACCATATATTGCCCATACAGTACCTTCCTGACGATTTCCATATTTCCATTCTTGATATTCGATTGAATCCAATTGCAAAATATAAGATGTTATATTTACAAACGCTATAGCGACACCGGATAAAGCGCTCATTGCAATCAATATTGACACATTATTCTTAAACAATGCCATTATAATACTGGTAATAATATGAATAGATATTCCAATATCTATCATTTTTAGTTTTCCTAATTTCTTAGACAATTTAGGTATGAAAAACAAACAAAGAGCCATTACTCCCATTGAAGTAGCACTAAAAATTCCTAATAGATATTCATTGCCAATAATATGTTTTAAAAATTGCATCGAAAGTGCTTGCCTAACATTTAAAGCAATCATTACGCAAAATGACATTAGGAATGTAGTTACAACTGCTCTATTTTTAAATACCTTGTAAAATGTTTCAAACGCATTCTTCTTTTCACCATTGCCATTTGTATTTGTTTTATATTCAGTAATACAATGATTGGCAATTATGGTAACAATAATTGATAAAACCATCAATATCCAAATTACAACAGTAAAACCATATCTATCATTACCTTTACCAATATATTTAACAGCTGGAATTACTAAGACTGTGGTACATATTCCTCCAACCATACCAGCTAAAGATCTAAATACTGTAAATAGTGTTCTTTCACTAGGTTTTGGTGTCATCAATCCTGCCAAAGTTGGAAAAGCTATTCCCGAAATTGTTGCAAAAATACTTGTTAGGAACATGACAATATAATAACAAACTAATAACGTTTTATTCGAAGTCGGGTACCATGTGAATTGTAATCCTGTACCTATCAACATCAAGATAGTTCCATACAAAAATAAAGGCTTGAACTTTCCTTTCTTCCTATATGGAACTTTTTCATCAATAAACCAACCAATTACGGGATCATTCAAGGAATCCCATATTTTAGATAGAAATAGCATCAACGTTACACTTGCAACTGATAATCCTACTAAATCAGTTAAGAAATACATTAGATAAGTAGCTGCACTCATAATTATTATTTGTTGTGTAAGTTGGGGTAATGAATAACCTAATGCCTTTTTATAAACGGTATTCCCCCCTTTGTCTTTATTCATTTTTTTCTTCCTCATTTTTTGTTATTAAATTTTTGTACCAGTATGCACTTTTTTTAGGAATTCTTTCTAAAGTTTTAGGATCACATTTTATCAAACCCATTTTTATTGAATAAGCCTCTTTCCATTCAAAGTTATCCATCAATGTCCAAATGAAATAACCGCAAACATTAGCTCCATCCTTTATTGCATGCAAAGTTTCTTTCATATACTGATCTAAATAGGCTATACGATCATCATCTATTACCATATTGTTTTCATCAGTGACTGCATCGTTGCAGGCGCAACCATTTTCAGAAATAATGATTTTGGGATAATTATAAAGTTTGGATTGGTGGATAATTATATCATATAGGCCTTTAGGGTAAATTTCCCAACCATATTCTGTGTAATTAGCATCTTTATTTTTATTTTCTTTTGAGGTTAGGGTCATTGTTTCAGCTGAAAATTTCAGAAAATCAATCTTAGAGCCAATGATCATTCTACTGTAATTATTTATACCAATAAAATCATTTCTTACGTTCTTAAATAATTCAAGATCTTCTTCTCTTAAATCTATATCTATGTCATGATTTTCTATAAATGTCATGATTTTTTTTGGATATTTTTGTTTATAAATATAGTCTAAATAAAACCTATTATATAAACAATCAGCGAAATCTACTGCTTCATCCGTTGCTTCTCCATTGCTATAAATCATAGATAAATTAACAGCCAAACCAATTTCTCCATCATTGTATTTACAGTTTGAATAAGCCTTAGTTGCCAAGCAATGCCCTACATTTAAATAATGAGAGGCTTTCAAAGCAAAATCTATTGGTCTCTTTGATGGATCCAGTTTTGACATATAAGTATACATATTGCCGACAATATAAGGTTCATTAAAACTCATCCAATTTTTTACCCGATCCCCAAAATATGAAAAACATACTTTAGCATAATATTCAAATTCAGATATCGTTTGTCTAATAAGCCATCCACCTTTTTCTTGAAGATAGTAGGGGAGGTCAAAATGATATAATGTAACATACGGTTCAATTCCATTTTCCAATAAATTATTAATTAATGAATTATAAAAATCTATTCCCTTTTGATTAACAACTCTATCATCCTTAGGTAATATTCTATTCCATGAAATTGATAATCTATAATTTTTTATGCCCAATGACTTCATCAATTTTATATCATCTTTATATTTATGGTAATGATCACAAGCAATATCACCAGAACCCTTAATTTGAGAATAATTATGACAAATATTATCCCACATTGAGTCTGTTCTACCATCTTCATTATAGGCTCCTTCAACTTGATAAGCTGAAGAAGCTACGCCAAATTTAAACTCTTTAGGAAAGCTATTAATTTTATAACTCATCATCTTCTCCAATAACTGTTAATACTTCATTTTTATATTTCTCAATTTGCTCAGCGTCAAGTTTATATGCTTTACCCATATATTTTTCTATGCACTCTCCAATCGATAATTCAGGATGAAATATTAACTCTATTTGAATGCCAGCTAATTCTAAGAAACCTTTAGGAAGTGTTTCAGTAATTTTGCGGATTAATACTTGATTACTAATTATTTCTTTTATAGGTGTATTTAAAGAAGTTTTATATGGGCTTGTACCCTTTATTTTAACGTCTTTTTTAAGTAAAATTTTATCAGAACTTGGTCCTACCAAAATTGAGAAATCACCAGGTTCAAGAACCCAAGTTTGTAAGGATTCATCATAATACATAAATGCTGATTTATCTAATTCCATACTAACAATTGCAGAACAATTTGCCTTAACTTCTGTTTTAATAAAGCCCTTTAATTCCTTAACAGGTCTAATTAACTTTGACTTACAATCTGCTATGTATAATTCTACAATTTCTTTACAATCAATTTCAGAATTGTTCTTTATTTCTACTGAAACTTCTAGCTTTTGATTTTTTTCAAATTCTACAAGAGATCTACTTAGATTCATATTTAAATATTCAATATTTGAATAATTCAAACCATGTCCAAAAGGATATAGTACTGCAATGTCTTTCTTTTCATAGTAACGATATCCAACAAAGATTCCTTCACCATAAACACACTTATCATTTTCACCAGGGAATGACAAATAAGTAGGAGTATCTTTATAGTTATTGGGGTATGTGAATGTTAATTTTGCATTGGGGTTTACATTATTTAATAAGATATCTGCTGCTGCAAGTCCTACTTCCTGTCCTGGGAAACCTACAAATAACAGGCCATCAATATCTTCCACCCACTTAGCAATTTCAACTGGTCCTGGAGTATTTAACAATACAATTAATTTTGCATTATTTTTTTTCTTGAGAACAATTAATTCCTCTAGCATAGTTTGCTGTTCAAGAGGAATATACATATTCTTGCGATCAGAACCTTCTCCAACTTCTAAACCAATTGTCAATAACATTATTTCATTATTATCTTTTACAACAGAACAATAATGAGCATCCATATCTCTCTTTTTCAAACCATCATAAATAGATACAATATAATCAGAAACGATACCACTAGAACCTGTACCACATGAAAGTGTGTTCTTAGAATATTCTCCATAAACATCAATTTTAGCATTTTTTGCTAATGGTAAGACTCCATTATTCTTTAACATAATAATTGTATCACATGCCATTTTATAGGATTTTTTACAATGATCAGCATAATCATATGACTCAATTGATTTATTATTGAAGTTATTAGATTGAGTTATAGCTAATAATAATTGTTTCAAATTATTATCAATGCACTCTATTGTTATGTCTCCTTCTTCTAGTGCTTTAATAATGGCCTTTTGACTATTGGGTCCTGGCATTTCCAAATTATTTCCTGCCTTTAGTGCAGCTACTTTATCATATACACCATTCCAATCTGAAATTACCAAACCATTATATTTCCAATCATCGCGTAATATATTTGTAAGAAAATGAGTATTTTGTGAACAGAATTCACCATTAACACTGTTATAAGCAGTCATTATACTCTTAGATTTTTTAGCACCACTTTTAAATCCTGGTAGGTATATCTCTCTTAATGCCCTTTCACTTATTATTTCATCGACTCCATGTCTGTTGGTTTCTTGATTATTACATGCAAAGTGCTTTATGCATGTCATTACTCCATTTGACTGAACTCCATCAACATAAGGACCAACTAAAGTTGATGTAATATAAGGATCTTCTGAATAACTTTCAAAATATCTACCACATAGAGGATCTCGCAAAATGTTAATTGTTGGTGCCAATAATATATCTATATCAAAGCTTGCTGCTTCTTCTCCAACATACTTTCCTTCTTCATATGCTAATGATTTATCCCAGGATGATGCCATATTCATTCCTACAGGAAAAGATACGGGGCATTTCCCACTGGGCAAAACAGTTGGTAAAATTTTGATAAAATTTTTAGCAAAAATCCTCGTCTCTTCATTCATGCTAGCAAATTGCTCTTTAGTTATATTTCCTCTCAACAAATTAGGCATTCCAGCATTACCACCTAGTGCCTTTCCAATTTCAAATAAATACTTAATTATTTGACTTTTTTCTATTTGAGAACTGCCCTTGTTAAGCTTTGCCATTACTAGTTGAATAATATCTACCAATTTTTGCATTAAATTAACGCCATTATGAGAATCACACATACTTAATTCACAAATATTCAAGTGTTCTATTTGCTTTGACGAAAATCCTTTCCCTCCTACTAACAGACTTAACTTTTCATCTAAAGTCATTAAATTAATAATTTCCTCTATATCTTCTTTTCCTTTTAGCATTATATACTCCTGTTGCAAAATATTTATAAATGATTTAGTTTAAAATCATCATTTATACTTAAATATTACTATCTGACCAAACTGAAAAATAGGTGTTTTTGTTTTATTAATAGTAAGATTGTGTACAAGGACTTGATTTTGGCATTTTTATATAACATAAAAGAATTGAATGAATTACTTGAGAATTTCTTTCAACTAATCAATACAAGAATAGTTGTTTTTGATGATCAATTTCATGAAATTATTTCTTTTCCCGTTCATCAAACATCATTTTGTAAATTAATTAGAACTTTTCCCTCATTAAAAGAAAAGTGCAATGAATGCGATAAAAATGCCTGTAAGAAAGTAAGTAGATTATCTGAACCTTATATTTATAAATGTCATGTAAATTTAACAGAAGCAATAGTTCCTATCAAAATGGATAATAAAATTTATGGTTTTATCTTATTGGGACAAATTATATTAGATGAAGAAAAGGAACAATATTTATTAAGAATAACTAGTTATTTAGATAGTCATAATATAAAAAAAGAAAAAGCTATATTAGCAATTCAGGAACAAACGGTAATGAGTAAAATAAAGCTTATTGCAGCCTGTAAGATTCTTCAAAAAAATGCAACAACTTTAATTTATACAAAAGCTATTGCATTAAAGAAAAATAAAGTTGCAGACCAAATAGAAACTTATATAAATCTAAATCTAGATAAAGAGTTAAGTATTGATATAATATGCGACAAATTTAATATTTCAAAATCTCGTTTATGCAGTATTTCGAAAGCCGATTATGGCATTGGTATTGCAAAGTACATCAGACTTGCTAGAGTTCAAAAAGCAAAAGAACTTTTACTGGATACAGATACTACTATATACTTAATTGCTATAAAGATAGGTATTAATGACTATAACTATTTTACCAAAGTTTTTAAATCTATTACAGGATTAACACCTAGCGAATATAGAAAAAATGGATATAATTTATAACCATTTTTTCTAATATATTTTTTTTTATTTTGAAGTCAAAAGAGATTCAAGAACATACATTTCTAATTTTTCATAGTTCCCTTCTTTAATGCATTTGTTTTTATAATCGTTATCAAAGGATTTTACTTTATCGACCATAATTTCAACAATTTTTTTACTGTTAATTAAATGTCTATAACAATCATCAATTGCTTGAGTCCTCATGGCTTTAACATCAAGTCCAATAAACTCTCCATTTTTACCATATCCATTTTCCATCAATACTCTTACTTGATTAAATGATGCACGTAAATTTTCACTACCAAAAGCTTTATCTTGGTCGTATCTGATACCATTTTGATCATTTAAATGTACACCAAATAATTTATTTTGCATTATTGCAAACGCCATTTCATTCGCTGGATCCAAACCGGCTAAGACTGCATGAGCTGATTCTAGCAATCCTCCTACTCTTTTAGGTTCTTTTGTTAAATTGGACAGAGCCATAACATGACCCATCGTTGGGAGGAAAGATCTATCAATAGGTTCATTTGGTTTTGATTCAATAGCTATTAAAATGTCCTTATCATATGAAAGCATGTTATTAATTGCTTCAACTAAATAATCAACACCTGTTTTATAGTCTTTTGATTCTGCACATAAAGTTCCTTCTCTAGCAAGCCATAGAACTATCTTATTGGTGCCTAGTGTTTTAGCGATGTCGATTGTTCGATAAGCTCTCCACATTGAAAATTCTCTGTCTGATTTATTATTAGATGTGAATCCACCATCGTGTGTATGCTTATCCATCCATAATCTTGGAGCAACGAATTCTGCTACCAACCCATTTTCATCAAGCAAAGTTTTTACTTTTTTAGCTTCGGCAATAATCTCCTCATTGGTTAATGAATTCATTGTAGGAACTACATCATCATCATGGAATTGAACTGCATCTAAACCAATTTTTTTGAACATCTTGATTTTTTCTTCAAGTGAAATTGATTCTCTTACATCAGGCCCAAAAGCATCTGCGCCTTCATTTACGTTCCAAGGTCCTGCTGAAAATTTAAAATTTGACATTTTTTCTCCTTATTAGTGCTAAAAGCACTTATTTTATTTGCTATTTGTATATGATTATAAAATTGAATATTTATTTGTTTCTATATAGAAACTGTTTTATTTATTAATAAAAACTTTAATAACTTCATCAACTTTATGTTGCATAGTTTGTGTAGCTTCATAAGCTACTTCATGATAAAATTGATTATCTTTGATTTCTAACATTTCTTTTGCACGTTTACTTCCTTCAAATGCCATGTATGAGTAATAATTAATTTTTCTGATTCCATTATTTATTGCCTTTGTATATTCAACATCTGCAAGTCCAGAACCACCATGCATAACTAAATGAGTTTGAGTTTTCTTATGAATTTTATTGATTCTTTCAAAATCTAATTTTGGAGCACTTTTATAATAACCATGTGCTGTTCCAAAAGATGCTGCCAAAGCATCAATTCCCGTTTCATTGATAAATTTTATGGCAAGATCTGGATCAGTATACTGGGCTTTTCCACCTTCTCCTTGACCTTCCCTTGTACTTAATGTACCAATTTCTGCTTCTACTGATACATTAACTTTATGTGCCATTTCCACAGCAAGTTTTGTATTTTTTACATTTTCTTCGTATGAAAGTTGAGAACAATCATACATAATAGATGTAAACCCCAGATTTACAGCTCTCTTTAAATATTCTAAATCTTCACCATGATCTAAATGGACACATACATCTATGCAAGCTTTTTTGGCCATTTCAATCATAATAGGTCCTATAACATCTAAAGGCATAAATTGTTCATGACATTGAGCATGTGAAATAATTACAGGAACATTGTTTTTTTCTGCAGCAGAGAGTACTGCCATCAAGCTTTCCAAGGTTGGTGTATTAAAAGCACCAACTGCACAATCATTTTTTTGAGCATAATCTAAGACTTTTTTTAAATTTACTAACATTTATTTTTCCTTTTTTTTAAAAAATTCAAACTTAATACTATAATTTACAATTTCACCCATATTGAGTTCTTTAAGGATCCCTTTTTTCCTCATGATATCACGTCCAATTGGCAAACAATTCCCTGGTTCTAATCCAAGTACATAATCTCTAATTCCGAAATTACGCCATTGTGTGAAATATTTTAAATTATTATTATCCATTTCTATCTTCAGCCCTAAATCTAAAGTCTCATTATAAATGGATACTTTTGGGTCCTTTGAAAATTCGTGAAAATAACATTTCTCTATAAAATTAGTTTTAGGTTTTTCGATTTTTAAGTAATTTCTTTGATCTTTTTTGGCTATTTCGTTTCTAGGAATTACAGAATCTGAATTAATTTCTAAAATTGAATTTTCACATAATAATGGATACCCAATATTTGTATGGTATAAAACCATACAAGGGGTCACCAAATTACCTATATTTTCTATAGTATCGCTTAATGTAATGCTATTTTCTTTTTTTGAAATAACATATTTTCTGCGCATTATTAATTTATAAGCACCAAAAGAAGCTGAATTAATAAAAAGATTAATTATGAATTCAGTGTCACTTTCTTCATAATTATAATAATCCACAGGGGTATTATTGATGCTTCCGTGAAGAGGTAAGTTCTCTCCATTATCTACACAAGGGGAGCCTACAGAATATAAACCACAAGTTGTTAAAAAGCCTGCAGTAAAAGATTTTAGAAAACCATTTCCTACATGATCATAGTAGGGTGAGGAAACATATCCACAAGGTGAAAAATAACCACAATTAATGCCACTACAACTGACTCTTGCTATATCTCCACCACGCTCTAGAGAAATTACACAAAATAATCCTTTTCCATTATCTATTTCCAGAATGCTGTAATTTTTAGCTTTCCCTTCATTGATTGTGTGCTTTTCTATTCTAGATACTTGAGAATAATGTCCTATATAATTATTCATAAGACTATCCAATTTCCACAATATTATAATGTAAATAATATTTAAAAGCTTCTTCTAGTACTTTTTTATTATGACCTATACTGATTGTTGTATGATGTTTGAAACCATTACGAGCTAACTTATATAATTTGTTTTCTAGATTATTTATTTTTGCAACGCCAGCACATCCAAAATAACCTTGTTCAATGACATCCTCAGTAATTTCACCTTCGTCAAAATAAATTGAAATTTTTCCATCTTCTGTGATTACATTTGAATAAGTCATAGGGAAAGCTTTCAATCTTCCTTCATTGGTTCCCCAGCCTGAACCTGGATCTACTTTTGCAAACATCTTGTGTTCTGTTACATGTCCTTTTTGAGCCATTAATTTATCTGCAGCTGATCCACAATGAAATAGAATTACTTTGTCTTTTTCATCACCATAATTGTTATTCCAGTCCAAACAAGCACTAGGTTCATCACTAGCTAATGATAAAGCCTTCATGGAAATAGCAGAAGTTAAATCTGTTTCACAAGATGTAACTATTCCTCTATTATTTAATTCACTAATCAAAACGCATGGACATATTCTTAATTCAGTTTCCATTTCATTCCAACATCTAATAGACAAAGCATCCAATCGATATTCTTCAATATACCAATCCAATACAACGCCCATTTTTGCAAGCACTAATTTATTTTTAGGTGGAACAATTGTGAAATTAGCATAATCAGATAGTATTTTCATCTTTTGAATTACTTTAATATCAGAATCATCCAATTTACGAATTTTATAAAATAATTCTGAAAGATCAAAAGACTCAATATTAATACCATGTCTTTGGCAAGTTACTTCATCAAATCTAACAGTCTTGAAGGCCGTGGTTCTGGCTCCAATAACTCCAATGTTTAATTTTTTCATACCTTTTACAACTTTGCAGATTTTTGAGAAGTCCGTTAAATTTTTATTAAATTCTTTGGTTAGTGGATTTACTACATGAGGAGATAAGATGGTAAATGGGATTTTATATTGATTCATTACATCTGTTACACTGAATTTTCCACAAAAAGCATCACGACGATTTTTAAAACCCATCTTACCTATCTCATCAGGATAAGCTTGTAATAAAATAGGTACATTTGCTTTCTCTAATGCAGCTGCTACACCGTTTTCATCTATGAAAATAGGCATACATAATATTATTCCATCCACTTCATTTTCTTTTTCACGTAGCCATTTGGCATATATGCGACCTTCTTCACGAGTTTCAACTCCACCATATTTTGTAGAATCTTCACTCATCATGATATAATCATTACCAGATTCTTTTACAGCTTGAGTTATTTCTTTTCTAGCTTCTTTAATTAACTCTCCTGGCATAAAACTTCTATTTCCAAAAAATAGTGCAAATTTCATTTATTCCTCCATTACCTTTTTTACAGATGTATATAATTTCTTGTATTTTTCATAATACTTTTCATAATATTTTTCATTTTGATTATTCTTAGAAAATTTGTTTTTTACTTTGATATAATTTTCTGTAGCTTCTTCAATAGATTTAAAATATCCGGTAGCTACTTGTGCTAAAATAATTGCACCAATTGTTCCTGATTGGGTTGAATTTAAAGTTTCCATTTCATGTTCAAGTAAATTAGTTTTTAACTGAACCCAATAGGAACTATTAGCACCACCACCAGTAGCTCTAAGTTTTTTTATCTCAACGCCACAATTATTTAATAATTCAGTTTGAAATTTTAATTCATAAGCAATTCCTTCCATGAGAGCCTTGTAGATATCAAGAGAAGAAGAATTTGGTGTTAATCCGAGTATTGCACCTTGTATATTGTTATCCATATAAGGAGTAGCCGCCCCAGCAAAATAAGGAAGAACCAATAGATTACTTGGTTCATTAATATCAATTAACGAATCAAAATAATTATAAGGATTTAGTCCTTGTTTAATTGCTTTCTCAGTAAATAAAATACCAATTTTATCTCTATACCATTTAAGAAGAGCGCCTCCAGTGAAAGTAAAGGCATAAGTGACATACAGACCATTAATATAAGGAATCAAACAGAATTTATTATCAACTAATTTTTTTCTGTCTATTTTTTTTAAATCAAAAATAGGAGTAATGCATTCAACCGTGCCACTACCATCAACTGCTTCATATTCATTTATCATTCCGGTACCAATCAAGGCTGCAATTTGGTCATGACAAGCAGTAACAATTGCTGTATTTTTGGTTAAACCTAATTCTTTTTTTAAAGATCCTTTGATTTTTCCTGCTACAGTTCCCATTTCAACTAGTTTAGAAAATTGCTTTTCTTTAAAACCCGTTTCGGATATCAAGGAAGCATCCCATTTTTTATTGACTACATCAAATAGCATGGTTCTTGTTGCCAGCGTATAATCAATCTGTCTAATACCACTTAACTTGTAGATAATAAAATCCTGAAAAAGTAAAATAAATTCAGTTTTCTTAGCAATGTCTTTTTTGTACTTGCTTATCCATAATAATTTTGATGCTGAATATATTTGAGAGGGATATAAACCTGTAATATTACTTATATAATCAGAACTAAAAGTATCCACTAAGTATTTTAGCTCTTCACTTCCTCTAGGATCGGTGTAAAGCATTGCATTGAGCAATACATTATCATTCACATCTAAAAGAACAAAAGATTCACCTATTGAAGTAACGGAAATTGCTTCTATATTATTATTTACAATGGTACAACCTTTTATACATTCTTTAACTTTTTTCCAAATCAAATTAGGATCTAATTCATAAAAAGAATTCTTTGTTTCATTATTATATTCTCTATATTCTTCGTGAATCAAAATACCATCTAAGCCAAATAAACTACATTTACAACCGGAAGTGCCAATATCAAGTCCTGCAAAATTCATAAACCCTCCTCTATTTCAAATAAATTATGCTTCATTAAAATTTCTCAAAATAGATAAATTCGTTTTTAAAATAGAAAATTTGTATTTTATGTGACTATAATTTTCAAATTTCCCTAGGGATTAATATTGAGGTCAAAATAAAAGATATGTTTGTTTTCTTTTGTTGTCCTCTATTTGGACTTAATTCTTGAAATCTGAAAGAAAGCATGATGTTTAGATTATTATATTCTTGATGAAGGATGATTTATCGTTTTTGTGAATATAGTATTATACCTCTTCTAATAATTTGGATATGCTTAAAATACTTTCTAAGAATATTGGAGCGGAATATTCAGAAGAAAACAAGGTAAATTATTAGGAATAATTATTTTCATTTTTTATGCAACTTATATTATCAAATTTGAATATGTTTTTTGCAGAATAGAATTTTAGTTGTATTTACTTTAGGATGAATTGAATTTTGAAATATCAGAAGCTTTACTGTATTCAATTCTTTTTAAACATAATAACTATATTTTTTAGAGAAAGGGCATTTTTACTTTTGTAACCATAATGCGAAATCCTAAATTGATAATGCATTGAAAGCTGATATAGTTTCAGTTTTTTGTGCTCTCTAATAAGTACAGTGTTTTTTTACTTTTTTGCATTTGATATAGTGGTTAACTAGAAGTCTCTAATTTATTATATTCATTAGCTTTTGTAGATGTTGTTCAGACTTTATATAAAAAATCTTATCTCTAACTATATTTGTATTTAAAGCTTGATTTATTTATCATAATACTGTTAAGTGATGCTTATAAAAAGATGACTGGGAAATAATAAAAATGAATGATTTACAGAAAAAGGAATATAGCCGATTTATAAGGAATGCCTCTACTTTAGGTACTCCGATTATGATTCAAAACTTGCTTAGCAATATGGCCACCTTTATTGATACATTGATGATTGGCCAACTCTCTGAGGCAAGCATTGCAGCAGTAGGTGTGGCATCACAATTATTTTTCCTTGTTATGTTGTTTTTATTTGGAGTTTCCAGCGGCAGTGCTATATTTATTGCTCAGTTTTGGGGTGCAAAAGATAAAGAGGGCATTCAAAAGGTATTGGGCTTAGGTCTGACTTTGTCTGTTGTGGTAACAATTCTTGTTGCGATTGTTTCAACACTAAATCCTTCCTTGTTGATGAATCTATTTAGTACTGATGTTGCAGTTGTTGAGCAGGGCAATACCTATTTAAAGCTTGTTGGTTTTTCCTATGTCTTTACTGCGATTTCCTTTGTTATTTCAATTGGATTTAGATCCGTTGGAGATTCAAAGACCCCACTATTTATTTCATTGATAAGCAGTGCCTTTAATGTACTTGGTAACTATCTTCTGATTTTTGGAATTGGAATATTTCCTGAAATGGGTGTTGCAGGTGCTGCTATTTCTACCTCAATAAGTAGAATATTGGAAATGATTGCCTATTTGGTAATTATAAACGTAAGAAAAGATTGTCCTATGAAGATAAACTTTAGGGTAGCCTTTAAGTTTGATGGTGCCTTTACAAAACGTTTTTTTGTAACCTGTGCTCCTGTAATAATAAATGAATTATTCTGGTCTTTTGGAATGGTTTGCTATAAAATTGCATATTCAAAGATTGGAACAAATGCACTAGCTGCAGTGCAGATAATTGAATCAATAAACAATTTATTCTTTGTTGTTATTCAGGGGTTTGCTAGTGCTACCGCGGTTTTGATTGGAATCCGAATTGGAATGGGGGATGAGAGGGAAGCTAGATTGTATTCCAAGCTATCAGCATATCTTTCTTTGATTGTTGGTGCTTTTGTTGGTCTTTTGATTGCATTTATTTCACCTAAATTCTTATTCCTTTTCAACATAAGTGATTATGTAAGAGAAATTGCTCTTTATTCAATGTATGTAATTGCCATACTCGCTCCTATAAAAGCATTTAATGCCAATTCTGTTGTTGGTATTATGCGATCTGGTGGTGATACAAAATATTCAATGTATCTTGAGATGGGTAGTGTTTGGATGGTGGGTGTTCCTTTGGCCTTTTTAGGTTCCATGGTCTTTAAACTAGATTTACCTCTATTGTATCTACTTGTAGGTAGTGAGGAGATAACAAAATTCTTATTTGGTGTTTACCGCATAAAATCAGGTAAATGGTATAATAATCTAACTCAAAAAAAATAAATGATAATTTAAATATTGTTGAAATAAACGTTTATATAATTATTCACGTAAACGTTTGCTATTTTTCTTGCTAGAAGCTTTAAAGTAGGTTATTATGCAAGATATGAAGACCATACTTGACGTAGCTAAGATAGCTAAAACCTCCACTGCAACGGTATCGCATGTAATAAATGGTACCCGTTTTGTAAGTGATGAATTGCAGAAAAGAGTAAAAGACGCTATGAAAGAATTGAACTATAAACCCAATATGATGGCTAGGGGATTAAAAGGTGGTTCAATGAAAACAATTGGGGTAATTGTTCCTGATTGTACAAATACCTTCTTCTCTGAAATATCTAGGGAAATAGATAGATGTTGTTTTTCACGTGGATACAATATTATTTTATGCAATACAGATAATAACGTTGAACAACAATCCTGCTATACAAACATGCTAATTTCAAAGCAAGTGGATGGTGTTATAATCATCTCCTCAGATGATAGTGATGATGATGTAAATAGATTGGATGAAGCATCAATTCCAGTGGTAATAGCCGATCGGTTGGTTAATCATAAGAGTGCAGATAACATAATCGTGGCCAATGAAAAAGGTGGATACCTTGCTACAAAATATCTATTATCACTTGGATTTAGGAAAATAGGATGCATAGGTGGTCCCATCTTTATCTCCTCCAGCAGTCAGAGAGTTGCAGGTTATAAAAGAGCTTTGCTGGAAGAGGGAATTGAAATAAGAGATGAGTATATAACTTATGGTGATTTCCATTTTGCAGGTGGCATAGATGCTTTTGAAAAATACAAGATAATGGAAGATAAACCCAAAGCAATCTTTGCAACAAATGATATGATGGCTTTGGGGTTTATCAATGGACTTAACTTCGCTGGAATGAATGTTCCATCCGATATATCTGTAATTGGGTTTGATGATACCCAATTATCTAGAATGTCAATTCCAAAGCTAACAACAATAGCACAACCCTTGAAGCAACTAGCACAAATAGCAACTGATTTAATTTTAAAAAGAATAGAAAACAATGAGGATGAAGTCTCTCAGATAATATTGGAACCAGTATTGATTGAAAGAGAATCATGTCGAAGAAGGAACTAAAAATAAAATTGGTATTGTTAAATATTTAATAAGAATACTCAATTATAAAAAGGTGGTACACCCATGAAAATATTAAATTTTGGATCATTAAATATAGATTATGTTTATCAATTAGATCATTTTGTAAAAGCTGGTGAAACAGAGAGTTCTAATAGACGGGATATATTTCCTGGAGGAAAAGGTCTTAATCAATCCATTGCATTGGCTAGAAGTGGTAGTGAAGTATATCATGCAGGTGGAATTGGAAAAGAAGATGGTATATTCCTTAAATCTTTACTGGAAGATAGTAATGTTAAAACTGATTATGTCAGAGAGATTGATGGTGCAACCGGTCATGCTATAATTCAAGTAAATGGAAAGGGCAATAACTGCATAATTTTATTTAGTGGTGCCAATGGTCAGCAGGAAAAATCATATATTGATGCTGTGCTTGAAAGCTTTGTTGAAGGTGATTATCTTGTACTACAAAATGAGATCAACAATCTAGATTATATAGTTGAATGTGCATTTAAAAAGAAAATGGTAATTTTCTTAAATCCCTCTCCCTTTAATTCTGTAATTAAAAGCTTAAAGTTAGAATATATAGATTATTTCTTATTAAATGAAATAGAAGCTGCAGATATGTGTGGTGTTGAAAGATGTGCTGCAAATGAGCTGGTGGTTATATTGAAGAAAAATTTCCCAAAGGCCAAGTTTTTATTAACCTTAGGTAAGGATGGTGTAATATACTTTGATTCTACTTGTATGCATTCTCATGGCATTTATGATGTGCCAGTTGTGGATACCACAGCAGCAGGTGATACCTTTAGTGGATATTTTATAAGTTCAATTGCAAAGAACTTATGCATTGATGAAGCCCTAAAACTTGCATCAATTGCATCCTCAATTGTAGTATCTAAAAGAGGCGCAGCAATATCAATTCCAACAATAAAGGAAGTAAAGGAAAGCATAATAAAGCTAATGAAATAATTGATGCATCATTCAATACCCTAAGGGCAATGAAAGATTTTCTTAATGCAGATAACCTAAAAGATGGCTTTTTACTTAATGTTTCTCTTTTATTTCCAGTAGGGGACATATTTATAAAGTTAAAGGAACTTAATTTACCAATTATATGGGATAAAAAGCCCTATAATGTGTAAAAATAAAATTTTGTTTATATTTTCAAAAACCTCTGTTATACTTAACTTATAAAAAATAAGTTACTGTAGTGTAACAAAAAATAAAAATTATAATATTTAGATTCTATCAATTATGATTAATGTTATTAATTGGTAAAAATAAAAAAGGGGTTTTATGAATCTTAAACGTCAAATCAGTTTCGTGGGTGTATTCTCTCTGGCTGTGGGAGCTATGATAAGTTCTGGGTTATTCATCTTACCCTCTTTGGCCTTTGCGCGTTCTGGGCCTTCCTCAATTATTTCATATTTAATTGCAGGTATTCTTGCAATGGTTGGTTCCTTTTCTATAATAGAACTTGCAACTGCAATGCCAAAAGCAGGTGGTGATTATTATTTCATAAATAGATCCTTAGGACCTTTACTTGGTACCTTTAGTGGAATTCTAGGTTGGCTTGCATTATCACTTAAAAGTGCATTGGCTATATTTGGTATTTCTGAGGTGATATTTATTTTGACAGGTTTCAATCATGTACTTGTCTCTGCTCTTTGTGTTATATTCTTTGTGATTTTGAATTTAAATGGTGTAAAAGATGCTGCAAAGTTGCAAGTAATTTTGGTTGTTTCTCTGATTTTACTTTTAATAATATTTATAGCCTCAAGTATTCCACATACAGAACCTTTACATTATGAACCATTTTTCAAAGATGGAGTTGATGGAATGTTCTTTACAGCTGGGTTTGTATTCATATCCTTTGGTGGACTTTTAAAGGTTGCAAACCTTGCAGAAGAGATTAAAAACCCCAAAAGGAATATCCCTCTTGGAATGATAAGTTCCATAATTGTTGTAACAATTCTTTATGTATTGGTGTTGATTTCATTAACAGGCATTTTGGATGAAGGTGCGTTTATTTCATCCCTTACTCCAGTCTCTGATGTTGCAGCAATATTAATGGGTAGTCCTGGTTTTATTTTGATGACTCTTGCATCATCCTTTGCTTTTATAACAACAGCTAATGCTGGAATACTTGCATCTTCTCGATATCCATTTGCGTTAGCTAGAGATGGACTTCTTCCAAACTTTTTTACTAAAACCAATAAAAAGGAGATGCCTTATATTGCTATAATAATTACAGGTGTGATTATTTTTGTATCTCTTCTATTTGATTTGAACTCTCTTGTTAAAGTTGCATCATCTGTAATCTTGATATCATATGTACTTACAAACCTTTCTGTGCTTGTGCTAAGAGAGAGCAAGATGAAATCTTATAAGCCTACATTTAAAGCTCCATTGTATCCCTTTTTACAAATTGCAAATGTATTAATATTTTTATTTTTAATACTAAATTTGGGATCAAGTGTAATTCAAATAACAATATATCTTGTTATTGGATGTATATTGTTGTTCATATTTTATGGAAATAAGAACAGCAATGGTGAATCAGCATTTCTTCACCTATTGAAAAGAATAGCAGATGAGAGATTGACAGATAATCTTCTTGAGAGTGAATTAGAAGAGATTGTTAATGAGCGAGATGGGCTTCATAAGGATTTTAAAAAAATCCTAGAAAGTGCAACGTCTTATGAAATTACAGGTCACTGTAGTTATGAAGACATGCTTGAAACAGTTTTTTCAAATAAAGAAAATTGTCCTAAACTTGATAAAGAATATGTTGTTACCGAGTTCATTAGTCGGGAGGGAGAGGCAAGTACTGTTCTTGATGATATGGTTGCTATTCCTCATATTATAACAGATGATATTGATGAGATGAAGTTAATCATTGTTAGAGATAAGGATGGAATAGAATTTACAAGACAAGATAATAACTTGAAAGCTGTATTCCTTCTTATTGGACGAATGGATGAAAGAGATAAGCATTTATTAGCAATATCCATGATAGCAAGAAAGGCAAGAGAGCCTGAATTCTTCAATGATTGGATGGATGCACCATTAGATGAAATAATTAAGAATTGGTAAATACAAAAAACACTCATAAAATTTATAGTTTTATGAGTGTTTTTAAATCTGTAGGAAATGATTCTAATTTATTCTTTCATGTATTTAGAGGTAGTAGCCCAGTCATCAGTGAAGATTCCATCAGGTTTTATCCTTTTCATAATATCTAATTCCTCAGGTTCGTTTACTGTAAACAGGAATACCTTTAAACCCTTTTTATGACATTTTTCAATAAAAGTGCCATCTACTGTTAATGACCAAAGGTTAACTGAATACGCTTTCATTTTAACGGCTTCATAAATCAAGGCATCATCATAATAGTCACCAGCAAGACATTTAGTTACTTCATCAATTATGATCTTTTGGATTTTCTTATCGGATATTTCTGACTTATAAAGGAGTATACATTCTTCAAGATTTGATGTTTTTGGAATCATATAATCTTCCTCGCCATAGGCAAAGATCGTTGAAAATAACTGTTTTCCATCTGGAATCAACTTTAATAGTTCCTTTCGTCTAATCGATCCCTCGAGCAGGGCAATATTGATGTTAGGAACAACAGCTCTGAATTCCTTTAACTCATTCCAGTTAAAAGAACTTACAAGTATATCCTCTAGATCAATCAAACCTTTATCAAGATAGCTCTCTTTAAAAAGTACTGCTGAAGGATGGCCGGTGTCATCACCTTTTAGTTCTAAATCAAGAGTGGGGCTTTTTCCTTTTTTATAAGATGCGATTAAATCATACACTTCAAATAGCTGAGGGATTTTATCTTTCCCTTCATCAATGTTTCCTGCCCATAGGTTTTCTAGCTCCGCTAAGGTTTTTTCTCTAACTAGACCTATTCCATTAGATACTTTTGTTAAATCTAAATTAAGAACAACAATTAGCTCATTATCTGCTGTTAGTTGCACATCCATTTCAATTGCTCTTGCACCTTCAGAGATAACTTTCTTGTATGCTCTAATCGTGTTTTGATTATAGCCTTTAGAGTGGCATCCTCTGTGTCCAATTATTAACATATACTTATAGTCCTCATTTTTTTATGCTACTCCATAAAGTAGGTTAGGAAGGAATAATGTAATTTGAGGGATATATGTAATTAATAATAAGGCAATTATCAATACTCCAATAAATGGCATTACTTCTTTAGTAAATTCTTCTAGATCACAGTTTGTTATTGTACAACACGTGAACATCATCGACCCAAATGGTGGTGTTAAACCACCAATCATTATATTAACGATGCAAATTAAACCAAGATGAATTACATCAACACCTAGCTGTGTTGCAACTGGAACCAATAATGGAGCCAATATAATAAGTGCTGCTCCACATTCAAGTAACATACCCATAACAAGTAACTGTACATTGAAGCCATCAATAATCCTGGAATATATCCAGCTGCAAACATACGACCAACTGAACAACTAGCAACAGGGCATATATTATTAAGTTGATTTCTGGCGGAATAACCGGGGTAACGGTAGATGATGCTGCGGTAATGGCTGTCGCAAATGGTTTATCAAATCCTCTAGCTTCCATTTCTGGAACAAGCATCTTTGATTCCACTGCTGCATCAGCGTTAGCAGATCCTGATACACCACCCATAAGCATTCTAAACAATACGTTGGATTGAGCAAGATCACCTGGTAGATGTCCTGTTAATACATCTGCAAATGCCATTAATTTGTTTGATATTTCACTGTAGTTCATGATTGAACCTGCCATAACAAAAAAGTGAATGGTTAACAGTGGAAAGGATTGAGTGCTTGTTACAAATCTCTGAAGCAATAGAGCTGTTGGAGAGGTTGCATCAAGAAATCCAAAATAGAATATGGTAGCTCCAAATAGTGAATACGCTATTGGAAGACTTGAGAAATATAGTATAAATACAATAATAATAGGTAGGAAAGATGTCATTAAAAAATACCTCTCTCTAGCTTCTCTATGATGAAGATCATAAAAGAAAAAATAGACTGCATAGATAGACATAAGAGCAAAGCTTACTAATATTGAACCACTTATAAATGCGGATGATAATTCAAGAACAGGAGTTACCTTTCTATAAGATACTATTATGTATGTGATTGATATTCTGGTGATGTAAAAATTGATAACAATCAATAAGAAATCAACAGCAATCTTGACGATAAACTTTCCTCTAGGAGGAAGTCTCTTTACTATCATATCTACTCCTACATGCATATGCTTTTTATATGCAGCAGCAGAACCAATAAATACTGACCAAACAAATAAGCCTGTAGCTACTTCTTCAGTCCAATAAATACCAGTATTTAATATATACCTTGTAAAAACATTGACCAAAACAATGGAGATTGTTCCAATAATACAACCACCTGCTATGATTTCATCAAGGTTCTTTAGTATTGTCTTTACATTATATTTCATGATTGCCCCTAAGTGAATATAAGATAATGTGATAGATG
>CAYWGU010000004.1:40565-51176 GCA_964457975.1 uncultured Spirochaetaceae bacterium
CATGGTGCAAATAAAAAAGTTGGTTTCAAATTTTGATATAAGAAACCAACTCAATTAACAATAATTAATTATTATTTAATCTTTGCAATTTGTGCTTGTAATAATGCAATTGCATCATCATCAACACCAGTTAGACCTTTGTATATAGGTTTGCAAGCTTCTGCAAATGCAGCGTGATCAACTTCGTTGAACATAATGCCTTTTGCTTCAAGAGCAGCAACTTGTTTGTCATAGTTAGAAGAAATTAGATTTACCATGCTTTTTGCACCATTAGCAAATTCTTCTTCGATGATTGCTTGATATTTTGCTAGGATTGTATTGAATACATCAGTGTTGATATAAACACCACAAACACCCAAGAAATGATTTGTTAGTGCCATGTTTTTAGCAACTTCACTTGAACCATTTGAACCATAAGCATCAACTGTTCCTTCTAGACCATCAACAACACCTTGTTGTACTGCAGAGATTGTTTCTGAGAATGGAATTGGAGTTGAAGTTGCACCCATTGCATTGATTGTATAAATGAACATTTGAGAAACAGGAACCCGAATCTTTAAACCTTTCAAATCTTCTGGAGTTTTGATAACTTTGTTTGTCATAATTAATCTGAAGCCAAAAATATAATCCAATGATAATACTTTAATATTATGTTTTTCCTCTAATTCTTGTTCCCAACCTTTAACTAAATCAGATTCAATTACTGATTCATATTGATCAAAGTTGCTGTATAATATAGGAGCTACTAATGCTTTGAAGTTAGGTACATAGTCGCCAATGTAAGTTGGATCTTCAACTGAAATGAAGTTTGCACCAAGTTCTACTTGTTCAACACCATCTTTGTAGGTTGTAAGTTGACCTTGAGGATATTGTTGAATAGCAATAGCACCGTTTGTTCTATCTCTGATATTATCAACAACAACTTGAAGTGATTTTGTTAGTTGTTAATTTGGAGCGAAAACGTGTGACATCTTAATTGTGATGTTGAAATCCTCAAAAGAAATAGGGGTTGTTTCTTTTGCACCCTGAGCAAATAAAGCTACAGCACTAAGTGATATTAGTGCTATCATAAGTAACCTTTTCATAAAATCTTGTTCTAATAAGTTAAACACCTTTTTTAAATAAACCTTTTGTTTATGCGTAATTATTCTCATATATATAGAGAATAACCCAGTATTTTGCTTTCTGAGAGAAAAGTTTTAAGCTGTTTCTTATTTATTAAACAAAAAATTAAACAAAAAAAGTTGCTTAATCGAAAATATATTGTATAATACTGTTAAAGCACTTATTATTAAAAATAATAAGTAGGAGTAATTAAAGAGTTATGAAAACAAAGAAAGTAACACTATCAGATATAGCAATAAAAACTGGAGTTTCAACGGCTGCTGTCTCCATGATTCTTAACAATAAAAAGATTTCAAGATTTTCTGAGGAAACTCTTAAGAATGTTAGAGAGGTTGCCAATGAATTAGGTTATGTATCTAAATCTAGCCTTACCCCTCGAAAAAAGCTAATTTTAATTGTATGTCCTTCTATGATAAATCCATATTACACAACACTTGTACAATCAATGGAGATAGAAGCCTATAGATTGGGTGTTTCCACAATAAGCTTTAATACCTATTGGGATATTGAAAGAGAGAAGCAAGTTGTATCTGTTGCCAATCAAAATAAGGTTGATGGTGTAATATTTGCAATGGTGCCTCAACAAAATAAAGTTGCACACAAAATAAATAATATTATACCCTTTGTAGTAATTGGTGATAAAAAAATGGATCTCGGAGTTGATACAGTTGATATCAATAACTTCATAGCAGGAAGATTAATGGGAGAGCATTATATAAATTTTGGTCATAGTGAATTTGCTTATATTTCCTCTCCTTTAAGTAGTGATCATAGTGCTAGAACAGAAAGATTAAGAGGTTTAACTTCCATTTGTAAAGAAAAAGAAATCAAAGAACCAACCCTTTTTATAAAAGATCAAATCATTCCTGAAGACGAGCTAAATTATACTGAAACTGAATATAATGTGGGCTATGATCTTGCATTAAAATGTCTTGAAACCTACAAAAGCGTTACAGCTCTTGTAGCCATGAATGATATGATTGCTTATGGTGTTCTTGATGCAGTTAAATCCAAAGGATTCTCTGTACCAGAAGATTATAGTGTAAGTGGATTTGACAATATATTTCCATCAAAATTAATGGGAATTGAACTTACCACAATTGATCATCATATAATTCAACGAGGAAAAAAAGCTACAAAGATTCTTATTGCAAAACTTGGATACTTTGGAAATCCTTCAGAGATTACTAGAGTGGAGTATGGCAGTATCCTGATTAATAGAAGAACTGTTTCAAAACCTAGAGAATAAATTAGATAAGGTTGTTTGTTTTTTGACTCATTATATTTGATTTTTACCAATTAAAATTGGTATAATTAAGTCAATCTATCTGAGGTATGGTAATTTAATGAATATACAATTTAATAATGTTGGAAAGGTAAAAGAAGCAAAGATAAATGTTGACGGTATTTGTGTAATCAGTGGAAGCAATTGCACTGGTAAAACAACATTGGCTAGATGTATTTATACTACACTTGATTCATATGCAGAAATAAAAGATAAAGTTACAAACTTGGTTGTAAAACAAATAGTAAATCTTTGTATCAAATGGTTTTCCAATAGCATTAAATGCAACAATAGAATGCACCTTGAAGCTATAGAGCGAGAGTTCATCAATAGCATGAGCATTACCATTCAAGGCTATCATGTTGATAGCAACAATTTCATTGGGGAAAAAACCTTATTGGGCATGGTTGATTGGGCAAATCAAATGTATGAATATTCCTATGAGGTGGTAAGTTGCCAGAGCAATGCAAACCTACTTGATAAAATGAATAAAATTCTAAACCAAAACCATCAATATGGTGTAAATGCAATAATCAATGAGGCAATCAAAGAAAATGGTAATATTAGCAGTATTTTAAACGATGATGATTCAATAATAACTCTCGATGATGGAAATTCCATGTCCATCAAAAGAGGAAGGATTGTTGAAAACAATATTGCTGAAGAGTTCTTTGCTGAAATAGGTTCACCTGTATATTATAACTTCTGTTCTGCATCTAATGTTTTTAATGAAGAATGTAGGGAGAAACTAATAGAATTACCCCGTATATATAATAGAGATACAATGATTGAAACTTTTGAAAAGGATGAAAGTGCCAAAGATAGATTGCTAAAGATGATTGAAAGCAGCATCAATGGCCATTTTGTATCACAAAATGGTGTACTGAAGTTCATGGATTCTAATAAAGCAAAACCTATACTTGTTGAACACATGGGATCTTCTTTGTTTATCTTCGCCATGATTGCTCGTTTATTGGAAAATAATTCATTAAAAAGGAATAGCACCTTAATATTGGATGCTCCAGTTGCCAATCTACAGTTAGAATGGTACGCCTATTTAGCACAAATATTGTTTATGATGAAGAAAGAATTAAATATCAAAACGGTTGTAGTAACAACGAACATAAGGCTAATTCGATCAATAGAAAATGAAAAAATGGAAAGCACTGATGTTTCTGTATCTGTATATTTCTTAAAAGAAGAAAATCATTGCAGCATTTTAAAAAATGTAAGCAATGATGTTGAAGAGCTCTATGAAGAATTAGAATAGAAAAAAGTACTTGACTATCGAGTTGCAGTAAATTGCCAGTGATGTTTTAATTCATTGGTATTTTTTTATTTCTAATTTTCCAACTACATTTAACAATTTATAATTTGTTGTAGTTAAAATAAAAGACAATCAAGGAAAATAATTAGAAAAATTACGCTTGACAAATAAAATTATAGAGCAATATGCTATGTTTGCTTTATCGTTTAAGTAAAAGGAGTTTTTGTGCTTTACTATTCAAAATTAGTTACAGGCAATGAGTATTTATCTCTTTGTTAAATTAATAATAATAATGGTTCACAACAATGAGCAAATAGTCGAATTACAGTGTCCAAAGTCTGTGTAATTTGCAATTTTGCTTCCACTATTTGGATTTATTGATAAAGATGATAAATTAGCTCTGAATAAATTATTAAATGCATCAATGGATAATGGTATCGTTTGTGAAAGCATTGATCAATTTACTGGCATCTGTACAACAGGAGAGGCTTTTGCTACATGTGCTGGTTATCTAGCCTATAGCTTAATATTGCACAATAAACTAAGTAAATAACGTTATTGATATATTTTTCTTGACAGGTGGAAGAACTTGACCTACAATTACTTAAGCGTTTAAGTAAAGGGCGGAAAAAATTGACTAAAAGAATCAACATGAAAGATATTGCCAAAGAAGCTCACGTTTCAGTTGCAACAGTATCCTATGTAATTAATAAGAGACCAGATCAAAAGATACCCATGGAAACAGTTGAAAGAATAGAAACTGCTATTAAGAAATTAGGTTATGTTCCAAATCTTGCAGCAAGATCTCTTGTTGATAATAAATCCAAATTAATAGGTGTCGTAATACCACAAACTGAACCTGGAAAGCAGTTTATGTTTCATAACCCTTTTTATGGAGAGCTCCTTTCTAGCATTGAGTATAACTGTCGAATAGAAGGCTACCATGTTTTAATCAGTGGTACAGATGTAAATGAAAGCTACCTGGAAATTGCAAAGAAAAGAAGCCTTGATGGAATAATTATTGTTGGAATGCACAAACAATCATATTACAACGATTTGATTGATTGTCAGATCCCAATTGTCTTAATAGATAGTTACTGCAAAGAATTACCCTTTAAATCTGTTTCTTTAAGAGATAGAGAAGGTGCAAAGCTTGCAACAAATTATTTAATCTCAAAAGGACATAGAAAAATTGGTTTAGCAACAGGAATTTTAACTAAAGAAGGTGTTACAAGAGAAAGATATTTGGGATACATCGATGCACTTGAAGAAAATAATATAGAAATAAATGAAGATTTTATTTACGAAGGAACGGTATCCAACAATTATGGTCAAGCCTTGAGTACTCAAATATTTAAAGTTGATGAAAGGCCTACAGCTATATTTGCTAGTGCCGATGTAATAGCAATTGGATTAATCAATGGCTTTAAGAAACAAGGAATGATTCTTCCAAAGGATATGTCAATTATGGGATTTGATGATACTTGGTTGGCTAAAACTTGTGATCCTCAATTGACCACAATAAAACAAGATGTAGCTAAAAAGGGTGAGGTAGCTCTTAAATTACTCTTAAGTAACGAAGAAGAAAGTCCTAAAAATATTGTTTTAGAAATTGAATTAATAGAAAGAGAATCTGTTTATCAGATATAGGGAGGAAAAAAAGGAGAAAAAATAATCCCTGAAGATTTTGAAAGCGTTCAGGGAAAGAATTGAAAAGTAAATTTACTCTACTTGTTTTTGAGTATAGTAAATTCGAATTTATTTGTACATGGTTTTTTTAACCATAAAAAGTAGGTGAAAAATGAAAGATTTGTATTTAAAAAAGGTGTTGATTTCAACAATTAGCATATTAGCTATTTCAACTTCTCTATTTGCTCAAGGAGCAAGTGAGAATAAAACAAACGTTACAACATTGAAAATGGAACAATTTTCAGGTACCAATAGTAACGATTCTGGCCCAGCATTAGATGAAATGATTGGTGAATTTGAAAAAGAGAATCCAACCATTAAGGTTGAATTACAAACAATAGGTTATAATGATTATTTTACTCAATTGCAAAGTAAAGTAGTAGGTGGAAATGCTGCAGATGTTTTTGAATTGAATTATGAAAACTTTGTATCCTATGCATCACAGGGAACTTTAGCACCAATGGATGGAAAGCTTGGTGATGTTTCAGGTTTCAATAAAACTGCATTTGATGCATTTAATTATGAAGGTACTCAATATGGTGTTCCAGATTCATTTTCAAATGTAGTGTTATTTTACAATAAGGATTTATTTGATGAAGCTGGTGCTTCCTATCCAACAGCAGATTGGACATGGAAAGATATGGAAGCAGCCGGTGCCAAGATTAGAGCATTGGGTGATAACACCTTTGGTCTTTATCGACCTCTAACCTTTCATGAATTTTATAAAGGTGCAGCTCAAAACGGCAGCAGCTTGATGAGTTCTGATTATAAAAAGTTTACATTAAATACTCCAACAAATATAAAAGTTGCAGAGCAAATGGCATCCTGGCAAATTGATAGCAATATCATGCCAACTGAAGCTCAAATGGGCGGAATGGGTGACTGGGACTTATTTAAGGGTGGTCGTTTAGGAATGGTAGTAACAGGTATTTGGGGCTTTGGTGAATTTGCCAAAAATTGCGATTTTAATTGGGATATAGCCATTGAACCAGGAAATACTCAAAAAGCCTGTCATTTCTTCTCAAATGGTTATGTTGTAGGTGCAGAATCAATGCATAAAGCAGAAGCAATAAAGCTTGCAACTTTCTTAGCTGGATCTAAAAAAGCAGCTACAATAAGAGTAGAGGCCAATTGGGAATTACCTCCTGTAACTTATCCTGATGTTTTAAAGCAATATCTAGAGAGTACCCCTCCAGAAAACAAACAAGCTGTATTTGATAGTTTGAATTATTTGGTAACTCCTCCTGTTGTTACACAACAAGCTGAGATGACTGCAATAATTGGTAGTTACTTATCAGAAATTGTTTATGAAAAGATGAGTGCAAAAGAAGCTTTGGATGCTTGTCAAAAAGAACTAGAACAAAAGATTATTCTATAATTTTAGAATATCATTTGAGCCGTTTTTTAATATTAAAAGACGGCTCAATCTTTCAGGGGGGGGGGTATGTTAACTACAGGAAGATCTGGATGGAAGAATGCGTTTTGGTTTTTGTTGCCAAGTTTAATAGGATTATTTATATTTTCATTTTTACCAATATTGATATCTTTATTATTAAGTTTAACAAATTGGTCTGGGATGTCTAGAGTTCGTTTGACGCAAGGTTTTTTTACTTTTATACATGATAAATTTATCGGATTGCAAAATTTTAAAGTTATACTGATGGATAAAGAAGTTTGGAAGGTAATAAGTCATAATTTCTATTTTATAATTTTATATTTACCAATTATGCTAATTTTTTCACTCAGTGAAGCATTAATAATGGATTCAAAACGAAAATCATCAAATGCCTATAGGGTCTTATATTATATACCAGTGCTTACCAGCTGGGTTGCAGGTGCCTTAATTTGGAAATGGCTATTAAGTCCAACGTATGGTCCAATTAATAATTTCCTTGGATTCTTTAATATAAAAGGGTTGCTTTGGCTTCAAAGTGAAACAATGGCAATGCCATCTATTGCAATAGCTTCCATTTGGAAGGATTTGGGTTTTTATGGAATGATTTTCTTAGGTGGTTTGAGAGCGATAAATCCAACCTATTATGAAGCAGCCGAAATCGACGGTGCTACTGCATGGCAAAAGTTCTTTAAGATAACCTTTCCTTTATTATCACCAATAACATTTTATGTTGTAATGCTCTCTATGATTAATGCCTTTCAATTATTTCCACAAATAATGGTAATGACAAAAGGTGGAGATGCAGGTCCTAATGGGGCAACAATGGTAATGGTAGAGAGAATATATAAATATGCTTTCAGATATGGAAAGATGGGTTATGCTGCAGCATATTCATGGATTCTTTTTATAATTATTTTCTTCTTTACCTTTATTCAAAGAAAAGTTGAGAAAAAGTGGGTGAATTATGATGCTTAATGATAAAACAAAATCAATTTTATATAATCTTATAGCCATTATATTTAGTTTCATTGCTATATTACCGTTTGTCTGGATGCTTTCTACATCTTTAAAAACTAATGGTGCACTAATGTCATTGCCAATAGAATGGATTCCTAAAAATCCAACGCTTTTTTCTTATAACAGATTGTTTCAAAATGAAGGAATATTGAGTTCAATGGTAAATTCAATAATTGTAACAGCTGGAGCAATTGTTGTTGGATTAACCTGTTCTTCTATGGCTGCTTTTGCCTTTGCAAAGATAAAATTTAAAGGAAGTTCTTTATTGTTTACAGTTATTCTGGCTTCAATGATGATTCCCTCTCAAGTAATATTCATTCCTTTATACTTAATAATGAATGATCTTAATTTGACCAATACTTTGTCATCTCTGATTGTATTATTTATGTTTCAGGCGTTTGCTATATTTATGTTAAGACAGCAGATAATGTCCATTAATGATTCTTTTATGGATGCTGCAGCAATTGATGGCGCATCGTTATTTAAGACTTTCTTTTTGATTATATTACCTATGTGCAAGACTACATTGGCTACCTTAGCAATAATAACAGGAATGGGTGCCTGGAATGATTATCTACTTCCTTTGGTATTGTTGACAACAAAGGATAAGTACACTCTTCCCATTATCTTGAATGCTCTAAATGGTCAATTTTCTACTTCCTATAATTTATTGATGGCAGGTTCATTGGTAACCATGTTCCCTCTGATTATTTTATACATTGTAGCTCAGAAGTATTTTGCTAAAGGATTGCAGATTGGAGGAATAAAAGGATGATTATTAAATGGAATAATGAAGTTCTTTTTGAAGAAGGATTGAAGGATAAATCAACTTTAAGAGCTTTTCAAATAAATAAAATTGATGATGGAAATGAGATAAAATTTGTATTGCTTGATTCTGATGGTCTTTGGGGCTTTGGAGAGCGCTTTGATTCTTTAAATCAAGTGGGCTTGAGTAGAGATAATCTTGTATATGAAAAATTTACAGATCAAGGAAATAATACCTATCTACCAGTTCCTTTTATGATTTCAAATCATATAGGACTTTATGTTGATACTTATGAAAAGTTGGTGTTTTCTTCAAATAAGATAGTTGATGGAATTCAAGTTTCAATTATTGCAGCAACAACAGTGGATCAAATTAGAATATTTGAAGGGGCTCCAAAATATCAAATTGGAGAGTTCTTAAAGCTGGTAGGTGTTGCTAATTTACCTCCTATGTGGGGCTTTGGCCCATGGATGAGTGCAAATCGATGGAACACTCAAGAAGAAGTGTTGAAGCAGGCTGGTATCGCAAAGGAACTTGATTTATATCACAGTGTTATTGTTGTTGAAGCTTGGAGTGATGAAGCTACCTTTTATGAATTTAACGAAAATAAGCTATGGCCATCCCCTAAAAAAATGGTGGATGAATTGCATGATAATGATTTAAAATTATTACTTTGGCAAATTCCAGTATTCAAAAAATTGGATCCAGGACAAAAAAATAAGACTCAAAATCAGGACTGTAAAAATGCTATAGAAAAGAATTATGTTGTTTTGAATAAGGATGGTACACCTTATCAAATTCCAGATGGAAGGTGGTTTGAAGGTAGTATGATTCCTGATTTTACCAATCCTGAAACTTTTGACTGGTGGTTTGAGAAGAGAAAACCTCTATTGGATATTGGTGTTGATGGATTTAAAACTGATGGTGGTGAGTTCGTATATACCGATGATGTTAAATTTCATGATGGTTCAACTGGTAAGACAATGAGAAATGGCTATTCTTATTTATACACGGCTGCATATAAAAAAGCTATTGGTGAAAATCGAGTTCTATTTTCTAGAGCTGGTTACACTGGTAGTTGGAAAAATTCATTGATATGGGGTGGGGACCAAATGTCAAATTGGTCAGAGTTAAGACACGTTTTAATAGCAGGCTTAAATGCCTCCATGTCTGGTGTCTTCTATTGGGGCTTTGATATTGCTGGTTTTGCAGGTGCAATGCCAAGTAAGGAATTATATTTAAGGTCTTTTGCTTTAGCAACCTTTGTTCCAATTATGCAGTGGCATTCAGAACCCTTGGGGGGTCAGTTCAAGGAACTATTCAAAAGTGATGATGTTTTCAATGATAGAAGTCCTTGGAATATGGCAAGTTATTACAATGATGAATCGATTTTGGATATATCAAGAAAATATTGTAAGTTAAGAAAGCTATTGATGCCCTATATATATGGTGAAGCACAGTTCTCAGTTGAAAATAGAATACCATTAATGCAAGCTTTGTTTATCAAATATCCAGATGATGAAAACACCTTTGATATAGATGATGAATATCTATTTGGTAGAAATTTGCTAATTGCACCTATTTTGGAGGAAGGAAGATTTGAGAGAGAGGTCTATCTTCCTAAAGGTACTTGGTATGATTGTACTTCTAAAAAGGCTATAAAAGGGAAAATTAGAATAAATAGAAAATATGATATAGATCAAATTGGGATATTTATTAATTTAGAATGTGATAATAAGCTTCTAAAAGATATATTTGAATTGTAAGTTTGGTTTTTTTTTGCAAAAAAATCAAATAATAGAAGATATTAATAAAAAAAAAGTTAAGGAATTGAGAAAAAAAGATAATTATGTAGATATACATAGTTGTCTGTTTGAGCTTTATAGAAAATATACAAATTTTTCATAAGCTATTTAGTACGTTATAATGTAATAAATATGATATATTTTGTGTGAAAATACATATATTTATGGAAAAAGTAAAAAAAAGAAAGATAATTTGATTATTTCCACAAAAGCACTTGTATAAATGATATTTTAAGTTTAGTTTCTCTAAGCGTTGGTTAA
>CAYWGU010000005.1:0-50494 GCA_964457975.1 uncultured Spirochaetaceae bacterium
AGATATTTAATTTCATGAAATGCATTTACTTATTCTATTAACCCCGCTATCATAATATAACCTATAAAATTAAAAAAATTGCATTCTTAAATACCCTGTGGTATAATATAACTATATTAAGGAGTATATATATGGCTGCAAATACAATTTTTACGATAGGTAGACAATTTGGTAGTGCTGGAAGAAGAGTTGGTAGCGAATTAGCAAAACAACTTCATATTCCGTTCTACGATAAAGAGCTAATTACATTGGTTGCTAAGGATAGTGGTCTAAATGAAGCTATTGTTGAAAAGGCTGACGAAAAAGCTGCTAGTTATATTTTCCAATCTTTAATGATTGGTACAAATCCTTTTGGAGCTTTCCCTCTTGCAACCTCAAATCTAGGATTACCTGATTTACCAATTAATGATAGAATTTTCTTAATTCAGTGTGATGCAATTAGAAAAATTGCAGAAAAAGGATCTTGTGTTATTGTTGGTCGTTGTGCTGACTATGTATTAAGAGAAGAAAATAATAGATTGTTGTCAATTTTTATTCATGCTCCTATGGATATACGATGTGAAAGAGCTATAAGTTTATATAAAGTTCCGGAAAAGAAAGTTACACAAGAGGTTATAAAGAATGATCGTGGAAGAGCTCATTATTATAATTATTTTACAGATAATAAATGGGGTGAATCAGATAATTATGACCTATCAATAGATTCTTCCATTTTAGGAATTGAAAAAACTGCACAATTTATAAAAATTTTTGACGATTTACGACATGAGTAAAAGATAGATATTTTAACTGAACAATATGGGTTGATTCTAGAAAGCAAGAAATCAACCCATTTTATGGTTAAAATTTTGATACAAAAATAAAAAACATGCTAATTAAGTCTCTGTGTTGAATTCTTTTTAATTTTCAATTTATTTCAAATTGTTATATGCAATAAATATCATTATATGACAATCTATAACTGCTATTATGGCAGTGTTTGCACTTGCAATAAGTATTTGTTGTGTTATAACCTTATTTGGAGCCTCTCCAACGATAACATATTCAAGAATCGCACTGATTAAATATCTAACAAAATAAGAGCCGAATGCCAATGCTATAAATATGAGAATATATTTATAGCAAAGATCCCCTTATTAAATTCATGATTCATCATTTATTGAAATCTTTCAATTCTAAGTCTTATTATTCCAGAACAAAGTATCCAGGAAGCATTGACACCCATCCCATATAAATATCAGTTATCCAGTAATCTAATAGCACAATTATAATCAATAAAAGAACTATTAATAGCTATCTTACCCTTGGAATATCTTTTATATATCTTTTTCAAAACATTTAAAACCAACATAAAATAGTTCGAGTCGCAAAGTGTGTAACTTTATTTTTCTTAGATGAAAGTATTTAGTGTCCAAAGATAATTATATTACAACTTGATATTAAGGTTGTAGTTTCTAGAAAATTTATTTTAAAATGTGGATAAAAAAACTGCCTTGGAATTATACCAAAGCAGTCTCTATTAAATTTATTAAACTAATTAGTAACGTCAGGTGTGGTTGCATCGACTGATACATCCTCAATTGAAATTAAACCAATTTTAAACATAAGTAGAGTATTTGGTTCAACAGATTGATTGCCTTCTACACCATAACCTAAGTCTGGGTGAATCCAAGCAACGATTGTTTGTCCAACATTCATGTTACATACAGCATCTCTAAAACCTTGAATAACATTACTCAATGGCATTTGTGAAGGTGTTCCCCTTTGGTAGGAACTATCCAGTACATCGCCTGAAAGAGTTGATAATTCATAATTCAAAGTAACAGTATCAGTTGTAACAGGTGTTGCACCTTCAGCATCTTCTAATACCTTGTATTGTAGTTTATCACTAATATTAACAACACTAGCTGCTGTTGCGTTTGCAGTTAGGAATGTCTCTGCATTCTTTAGGTTTGTTTTTTGTATTTCAGCAAGAGTTGCAGCTTGTTCTATTTCAAATTGTGCTTCAAAATCTCTTACAGCATTCTGCATTTGATATTCACTGATTTTAGTATCAATACCATAAGCCCCATCTAAGAAACCTCTAGTTAGATATTCACCTACAATAGGGAAACCACTTGTTGCAAAGTTAGCAGCAAACATATAACCGTAAGTGTAAGCAAATTGTTGATCAATATTATCTGTTTTTCCTAATGCTAAAATTTCATCCATTTCAGTTGGATTACCAAATGTAGTTGGAAGCATTGATTGATCTGCTTGAACTGCTTCTGAATAGGTTTGGTAGAAATTTGTCATTTCGTCCATTGTATATAATAAATCTACATCTGCATTGGTTGCATCTAAAACACCTCTTGCAAAGTATGAAGCATCAACAAATGTATTTTGGGATACTAGATTTGACTCAATTAAGAAACCATATGAGTAGTTAATACTTTGTGACAAGTTATTATTAAACCCATAATCAACTTCAGGAACATCAATTACTGGTGAAGATGGAATAAAGCTAATTGCACCACTTGATACCAATGGAGTAATGTAAACAATTGAAGTTGCTTTATCATTACTTAAACCGTTAATCTCTATATAATCACCAACTTGGTACGAATCCAAATTGTAAATAGATGATTTTTTATCATTGATAACTGTAAATGTAAATTCATCAGTATCTGACAATACTTGGAAGCTATATGAATCTTCATTAGCTTGCACATTCTCAATCATTGCGATTGTAGAAGAAGGAGAAATTTCCTTAACGCCTGCGGCAAATAGAGAGAAAGACATCAAAAAAATAGCCGCTGTTAAAGCAGAAATCTTTGTAATTTTGTTATAATTCATTATTAAAATCCTTTATTTTATAGTGTATAGCACTGCGAATATGTTTAAATGTAAGTTAAGTTGTACAATTAGTCAAATATAAGTTTTAGTAAAAGGTTGTATTTATATAGGTATTTTGTTTAATGGTAGAAATTTACATCAAAAATGTAGTTTTTGTGTAGTTTGTATTTTTACATTTATTTTAGCTCTTTTTGTAAAATTTATATAAAAACATAAAATTATGAAAATAAAAACTTGCATATTATAAAATATAAGATATAGAATCATATAAAGGATTTAACATGAAACTTGAATTACCATATCTCTTGCAGAGTAAAAATATTTGCTATTTTGAAGGAGAGAATTTTTATATTGGAAATAGAAAGATTTTTCCCTTTGAAAGAAGCTTTGTTTGTTGTAAAAGTGTTGAGGAAATAGCATATTCTATAAAGAATATGATAACACAAGGTGGAGGACCACTTCAGGTTTCTCTTACTTCATTAATATATATTGCAACAATGATGGAAAATAAAGTGATTCCCTATTCATTTGAACAACTACAAAAATCACAAAGAATTATTACATCAAGTCGTCCAACAAATACCACTATGAAAAGGGCTAGTGAAGTTATTCTTGAAAAATTAGAGTCAGATATGGAGCATTTAAATCCAACACAGTTTAAAAATGTTGTAATTAGTGCTGTTAAAGAAGAAGAGAATGAGGAAAATACTGTTTATAATAATATGGGCCTCTGGGGTGCTTCTTTGATAAATGATGGAGATACTATATTAACAACATGTTTTGCAGAGCATACTTTGATTTTATCATTATATTATGCAATGAAGGAAGGTAAGAAGGTAAAGGCATTAGCAAATGAAACTCGTCCATACTTTCAAGGAGCTCGTTTAACAGCTCCAAGTCTAAATGAAATGGGAATACCTGTTGAAATAATATGTGATGGTATGGGAGCGTATTTTATGAGAGGGAACTCTGTTAACCACTATATGACTGCAGCAGATCTTGTATGCATGGATGGAACGGTTGTTAATAAAGTTGGAACCCTTCCAAACGCAATAGCAGCAAATTGTTATGGAATACCTTATACAGCTTTTTCAATGTCACCAGATACGACAAAGGAAGATAAGAGCATGATTGAGATGGAATTGAGAGATGGAAGTGAGTTGTTGAATGTATTTGGTCACAAAATAAGTGATAATGATATAGGTGCTATTTATCCCTCATTTGATGTAATTGACAAAGAGCTTGTTTCAAATATTGTTACTAACAAGGGAATATTCAAGCCTAAAGAAATAAAGGAGAATTTTTGATGAAAGCAATAATAGGTGGAACAGGAATCGATGAAGTGGTGGAATCGGGAAAGATAAAATCAATTGAAACAAAATATGGTAATGTCGTTTACTATGAAGATGGAGATTTAATATTTTTATTAAGACATGGAAATGAACATGAAGTTCCTCCTCATCTAATAAATTATAGAGCAAATGTTGAAGCCCTTAGTTTGTTGAATGTTGATGAAGTTATTTCAATATATTGTGTTGGTTCCATTAAAAAAGAATATGGGGTTGGTTGCTGCACCTTGATTGATGATTTTATTGACTTTACAACAAGAGGTAATAAGAGCTTTAGTATAAAAGGAAATGTTTTTCACGAAAGAATGTTTAATATATTTGATTCAGAATTACAAAAGAAAATTATAAAAAATTCTAAATCAGAGGGAATTGATATGATGGATGGAGGAATCTATGTTTGTACAGAGGGACCTCGATTTGAAACTAAATCAGAAATAAAAATGTATGGAATTCTTGGAGGAGATTTTGTTGGAATGACAGCAATACCAGAGATTCCTTTGATAAAAGAAAAGAAAATTAAAATTGCATCAATAGCATATAGTATAAATTGGGCGACAGGTCTTGAAAATAAAAATGGAATGATTTTTGTAGGTAATGAAGAAATAAAGCAGTTGTCTAAAAAAATAATTAAAATTAGCATAAAGGCTTTAAAAGACAAATAAAAAATAAAAATAGTTCTTTTTACTTGATTGTGCAATAGTTTTGTAGCATTTTACTAGTATATTTAATAAGAGGAAGGATTATGAGTTTTAAAGGAATAATTGAGGGTTTTCTCGATAAAAAGAATTTGGACGATATCAATGCTTATGGTATTTCTACAAGATTAGAAAAGGCTTATGAGTTTTTAGACAATGATTTAAAGATAAACGAAAGTGGAAGTCCTTATGATTTATTGGTTTTAGAAATGGTAACTCCTACTCTAAACGTAAAGTCGCTTACAGCGCTTTTAATGGAGGCTAAAGCTAATTTAGCAGATGATGGTGTATTGGTGTTTGATTTTATCGAAGAAACACATCCTATGCTAACAGTTGCTAAGAAAATGGAATCTTGGAGAGGGAAGGAAGAAGAAGAGGTCTTCTGCTATACTTTAATAGATATTGCATCTGCCTTAACTGCTTTGGGTATGAAGATAGCAGGACTTGAAAAAGTAGGAAGCATTGGTAACAAGCAAATTGTTGCAATTTTTGTTCAAAAAGATACGATGTTATAGACTACACAAAAAAATCATAATATTTTTCTTAACAAAATGGTGTTTTACCTGTTATACTGTATTTACAAGTGAGGTACGAAATTTGAAAAAAAGTGTGCTTACAGGTTTGAGTTTTTCGATAGTAGCATTTGTTTTAAGTATGATAACTATTATTGTATCATTTAATTCGATATCTAATACTAAAAGGAATTTTGAAGCTTCGCTTAGTATTATTACTAATATTGGGGTATTAAATTCTTCAATATATATAATGTCTTTAATACTAGGATGTTGTTTGTTTATTGCATCACTTATTCTGTTGAGTTTAACACTTAAGTTGATGGCTTCAAAAAAAGATACTTTAATATAAATTATAATAAATCACCGCTCTAAATTAGGGTGGTGATTTATTGTATGTTTTGCAAATTGTTTATTGATGATCTTAAATATATTTTTTATGTCTTGTTCCAATGAATAATACTTTAATACATTTGTATAAAGGACGTCTGCAATTTAAATCTAAAAAAGTAAGCAACTACTTAATATCCTGATTACAGTTTAATTTTTAAAATAAATGAATATAAAGAATTATAAGTTAAATATCAACTAATTGTAAAACTCAAAAGTTGTGTCTGTAACATGAACTGGATTAGATGCCTAGTATATTGCTAGTAGTGAGCACAATAAAGGCCTCTCAGGGATTTGAGCGTGGAAAGGTTTGTCTTTTAATGTAAATGAATTTGGAGTGAATTATTTTATTATAATTATAAATTCCACATGTAATTGAAAAAAAACTGTACCAATAATCGGTACAGCCATTACATACAATATTTTAACTTTTTAAAATCATTGGATTAAAGTTCCAATTTTTAAATTATGAAATCATTGATAAAAAATACTTGTGTATATTTTTATCTTTAGTTAATTCAGGATGAAAAGAAAGAGCTAATTGATTTTTATATCTAACAGAAACAATCTTTCCATCTATTTTTGCAAGAATTTGTACCTCTTCTTCAACGCTTTCAATATATGGTGCTCTAATAAATATCATTTCGAATTTTCCAATTCCATCCATTTCTTCAGATACTATAAAACTTCCAAGTTGTCTACCATATGCGTTTCTTACAACTTTTACTGGAAGGGTAGTGAATCCTCTTTCTTTTTGGTTTTGAATATCTTTTGCTAATAAAATTAATCCAGCACATGTTGCCATTACAGGAAGGCCTTTTTGAATTTTTTCTTTTAAAGGTTCAAAAAGACCTAGCTTTTTTAACAGCTTTATTTGTACAGTTGATTCTCCACCAGGTAGAATTAATGCGTCAAAAGTTTTATCAATATCTTTTAATTGTCTTATTTCAAAAGTTGATACACCTAATTCCTTGAATATTTTTATATGTTCTATAAAAGCTCCTTGTAAAGCCAAAACACCTATTCTCAATTTAAATACCTCTATTTGCCATAATTAATTCGATTTCATCTTCATTAATTCCAACCATTGCTTCACCTAAATCTTCGCTTAAAGAGGCAATTAGAGAATAATCCTTAAAATTGGTTACAGCTTGAACTATTGCTTCAGCTCTTTTTTGAGGATTACCCGATTTGAAAATACCAGAACCAACAAATAATCCTTGTGCTCCTAAATGCATCATTAATGCTGCATCAGCTGGAGTTGCTACTCCTCCAGCAGCAAAATTAACAACTGGAAGCTTTTTATTCTTATGAACATATTCAATTAAGTCATATGGAACTTGTAATTCCTTGGCAACATTGAACAATTCATCTTCTCTAATTGCTCCTATTCTAGCTATCTCACTATTCATTAATCTCATATGTGAAACAGCTTGAATTATATCTCCAGTTCCAGGTTCTCCTTTAGTTCTAATCATTGATGCACCTTCACTTATTCTTCTCAAAGCTTCACCAAGATTTTTTGCTCCACATACAAAAGGTACTTTGAATTCTTTTTTGTTAATATGATAAATACCATCAGCAGGTGATAAAACTTCTGATTCATCGATGTAATCAATTTCAAGAGTTTCTAATATCCTTGCCTCTGTAAAATGTCCAATTCTACATTTTGCCATAACAGGGATTGAAACACAGGCTTGTATTTCTTTTATCATTTTGGGATCACTCATCCTAGAAACGCCTCCAGCAGATCTTATATCTGCAGGGATTCTTTCTAGGGCCATAACAGCACATGCTCCAGCTTCTTCTGCAATTTTTGCTTGTTCTGGATTTGTAACATCCATTATTACTCCACCCTTTAACATTTGTGCTAATTGCTTGTTTAATTCATATCTATTATTAGTCATTTTATGTCTCCATTTATTTTGATTGTAGATTGATGTTGACATTATTAGAATATCCAATTTAACTATATTTAATAAGACCAGATGAAAAGTGGAATGGTTTTGATAGGAGCGAATTATGTTAACTTACAGTTTGAAGCATGAAAACAAATCTTTGTATTTACAATTATATGAAAATATTAAAACAGACATTTTAAATAGTAAAATCTTACCAAATGAAAAATTACCTTCCAAAAGGAAGCTATCAAATCATTTGGGTATTGGTTTGATTACAGTAGAAAATGCCTATGATCAGTTAATAGCCGAAGGATTTATTTTTTCAATAGAAAAAAAAGGATATTATGTTTCTTCTCTTATTGAAAAAAATTTACATTTATTAAAAAACAACAATCAAAGAATTGTTTCAATCAATGAAAAAGAGAATTTAAATTATTATGATTTACAATCTTCTGAAGTTGATACTACTTTATTTCCTTTTTCTATTTGGTCAAAATTGATGAGGCAAGTATTATCAGATAAAAATAAAAAATTATTAGTTAAAACTAATAACTTTGGGGTATATGAATTAAGGTTAGCTATTTCAAAACACTTATACTCGTTTCATGGTATAAATGTTAATCCTGAACAAATAATTATAGGTGCTGGATCTGAATATCTATATTCTATGATTATTAAATTATTAGGATTTGAAAATACTTTTGGATTAGAAAACCCTGGATATAATAAAATCTCAAAAGTTTATAATAGTAATAATGCCAAAATCAAATATATTGATTTAGATTCAATGGGAATAGAAGTTTCAAAATTAGATACTGTTAATGTAGTTCATGTTTCCCCAGCAAACCAATTTCCTACTGGAATTGTAATGCCGATAAAAAGAAAATTAGATTTATTACAGTGGGCAAATGAAAAAAAAAGCCGAATAATTGTAGAAGATGATTATGATAGCGAATTTAGATTTAAAGGTATTTCTGTTCCTTCTATAATGAGTATTGATGATAATGAAAATGTGATATATTTGAATACTTTCTCAAAAACTATTGCACCTTCAATGAGAATTTCATATATGATAATTCCAAAAAAATATATTCCAATTTATGAAAAAGAATTAGGTTTCTTTTCTTGTACTGTTTCAAGTTTTGAACAATATACTTTGGCACGTTTTATTGAAGAGGGTTATTTTGAAAGACATATAAATAAAATGAAAAATTATTATAGAAAGAAAAAGGAATTGTTCTTTTCATTAATAAGAGAATCAAAATTAAACGATATTTCGAAATTAATATACAAGGATTCAGGTCTTCACTTTTTAGTAGAATTAAATACTCTAATAAGTGATGAATTAATTTTAGAAAAAACCTATGAAAAAGGTGTAAAATTAACTTGTTTATCACAATATTATCGTAATAAAGATATAAAAAAAGAACATATAATTGTAGTTAATTATTCTTCAATTTCAGAAATTAATTTTGAAAAGGTTATAGGAATTTTAGAAAAAATATTATGTTAATTAATTTAGAAATGAGAACAAGATAGACAATCTAGTAATTAAGAAAATTTAGTTACTATTTTACCTTTCTTTTTAATTTTCAATTATAAAATTTACCCACACATACTTACGTTGCCCCATATTTTATAACTAATTTTAGCAAGATCTCAAAAAGCTTAAAAAAAAACTCTTCAAATTAATGAAGAGTTTAATAATGCGCCAGATAGGAGTCGAACCTATGACCTACGCCTTAGAAGGGCGTTGCTCTATCCAGCTGAGCTACTAGCGCATGTGCTAAAACATTGTTGTTTGTTGCGATTGTTTTTATACGACTTTATGGAATTCTTTTCAAGTAGATTTACAAAAAAAGATGTAAATATTGCTTTTTTTTTGCTTTATAATAAAAAAACTACTAAAAAATAATCAATTAGGGGATGGGGTATATCAAATATCATCAAGAATTAAATAAGTTACAAGTTTTAATAAATTGAATAATAGTAAAAAACTCTCCAAATTAATGAAGAGTTTATTAATAAAAAATGATAGTCAAACGCGTTAGTAGTGAGCAAATAAAGAAAGAAATCTACATCATTTTTACATCACTTTTATAAATTACTATAATTTTAACGTTAAGTTACTTGCTACTCCAAATTTTCTTAGAAAATCCTAAAAGTTTTTCAAAAAAAATCACACCATTGAAAAATTACAAACAATTATAGGAATTTATCTTGATGTTTTGATATTTTAATGAATTGAGGGGAGTTCTTTTATTGCTTCTACTAATTTTTCAGCATATTAAATTATATGCTTTACTAAAAAGGTTGTTGAATACACCAAGAAGGGACTTTGCGTAGTCTTTTAGGTAATGCCTATATAAAAACTGTCATTTCGGTGGGAGCGTGCCCTGTTGTATGGCTAGCAAGTTTGTCAGCTACTCTAGTTTTACAGAGTTGTTTTTTTAAATAATGTCTCACCAAACACCAAAGTTAGTATTTTTTAGGCTAGGTGATTTTTGGTAATTTGAGAGAATTTCTATTTATCTGAATCTAAATGTTAAATTATCATATATCCTATCTTTTGACTTTTGGTAATATGTAGGTTTTTTCATGTAGTTTTGGTATTTTGAATATATTAAGGAGTAAAATCGACCCATTTCTCTTGCTTTCACGAAGGTTAGATAAAGTTTCAGGATTTCACCAGGCTTTGAAAAGGTTGAAAAAATAATAAGTGTCTTTTTCTGACGTAATTTCTGAATCTTAGTGTAGCAAACCTTTTTTTAAAAGTTGTTGCATACTTTTTTTGCTTTAATTTTTAAGTATAATTTGTTGAAAAGACTTTTCTTTTATAAATACCGCAAATTTTTATAATAACCGCATAATACTAGTCTCTTTTATAAATTGTGTATGGTAAATTCATTTATTAAGCTTCAATGCTAAAAAAAATATGTACTTTTGTTACATCATTTTTACATCATTTGCTTAAAGATTGATGATTGAAATATCATAAACATAAGTAACTATCAAGAAAAGAATTGCTACTAATTTACAGTATTTAATAAATAATGCGCCAGATAGGAGTCGAACCTATGACCTACGCCTTAGAAGGGCGTTGCTCTATCCAGCTGAGCTACTAGCGCATTTGCTAAAAACATTTCTGCTTGATGCGATTGTTTTTATACGATATTTTTGAATTCTTTGCAAGTAGAAATTAGTATTTTTTTTACTTTGACCAATCCTGAATTTGTCTAAAAGAATATATAAAAAATCATAAGTGCTTTTTGAATAATTGTATATAAAAATATCCTCTTGCCTTGTAATGGTTTATAGAAAAAGAAGTAACATATGCTACTCCAATTTGACTGTTATAATGCTTTAAGAGCAAGTAAAACTAAAGTAAAAATAAATTCAACTTTAAATATTATTTACAATATTCGGACAAATAATGATTTTGGAGTATTCCTTTTTGATAATAGATTAATCCATATAATTAGTAATTGAGTTATTGTCATTAATCTTTCCAAGATTTTAGGAATATTTAACAACGGTTGGAAGGTTAAATGCTTTTATGAAAGTCAATTCAGGGATTCCTATAGCCAGTAATGAAAATAGTAGTAATAAAAGCTCTACAAAATCAAGATTAAATAGAAGAGTTACCATGTAATGGATAGTATTTTACTATCAGAAAAAAAATTTAAAAATATTTAAAGATTAGAGAGAAATATATAATTGGTTTATAATAATTAAGCTAATAACATAACCAATAATTGGTTAATTATCAAATTCTTTCTTGCTTTCTTCTAAAGGTGTGTTTATCATATAACTGTTGATTTCATAATTAAGGTTTAAAAGAATATTTTGTTATTTTAAAAATACAAGTTTATATAATTCCCTTATTTTTTAAGAGAAAAATCTATTTTATTTCTATTGCAATAAATATTGTTTTTTCTCCTTCTTATTCAAGTTAAAAATTTATCTATTTAAAAGGAAGTAAAATGTTAGCATTAGTAAAAAATAAGAGCGAGGTGGGCTTAACTTTAATGCAAGTCGAAGAGCCAATATGTAATAAAAATGATGTAAAAATTAAAATACATAAAACTGCAATTTGTGGTACTGATATTCATATTTGGGATTGGAATGATTGGGCAAAAAAGACAATTCCAATCGGTCTTACAGCTGGGCACGAATATGTAGGTGAGGTTGTAGAAATAGGAGAAAATGTTGATGGATTCAAGGTTGGGGATCTTGTAAGTGGTGAAGGCCATATCGTTTGTGGTAAATGTAGAAACTGTCTTGCAGGTCATCCTCATTTATGTAAAAATACCCAAGGTGTTGGTGTTAATAGAAATGGTGCCTTTGCTGAATATTTGGTTATTCCAGCAGCTAATGCCTGGCATTGCAGCAAAAATATTAGAGAAGAATTATATGCAATTTTTGATCCACTTGGAAATGCAACTCATACGGCTCTTTCTTTTAACATGATAGGAGAAGATGTTCTTATTACGGGAGCTGGACCTATTGGAATAATGGCTGCAGTTATTAGTAAACATGTGGGTGCTAGGTATGTTGTACTTACCGATATAAATGATTATAGATTGGATCTTGCCAAGAAGATGGGCATAACTCGCACTGTAAATATTAAAAAAGAAAGCTTAAGTGATGCTATGAAAAACCTTGGGATGAAAGAAGGCTTTGATGTGGGCCTTGAAATGTCTGGCAGTTCTTCTGGCTTAAATGAAATGATCTCAAAAATGAAAAATGGGGGTAAGATAGCTCTTTTAGGAATTCAGGGAAATAATACTCAAATTGATTGGGAAAAAATTATATTCTCAAGTTTAACCATTAAAGGAATTTATGGAAGAAAAGTTTGGGAAACTTGGTATAAAATGAAAACCATGCTTCAAAGTGGATTAGATATTGAAGATATTATTACTCATAGGTTTGATATTAGAGATTATGAGAAAGGTTTTGAAGTAATGAAGAGTGGTCAATCAGGAAAAGTTATATTAGATTGGACAAATTTATAGAAAGGGAGAGAGGTATTATGAGTAATAAAGGATTAAGTATATTTAAAGACCAAATTGATGATATAAGAGATAAAGGTTTGTTTAAAGAAGAGAGGATAATTTCATCACCTCAGTCGTCTTCGGTAACTTTAAAAGGTGGTCGAAAGTTAATTAATATGTGTGCTAATAACTATTTAGGTTTAGCAAATGATCAACGCTTAATTGATTCAGCGATAAAGACCTACAAAGAAAGAGGTTATGGGCTTTCGTCTGTTAGATTTATTTGTGGAACACAAGATATACATAAAAACTTAGAAAAAAAGATATCAACATTTCTTTCAACTGATGATACTATTTTATATTCTTCTTGTTTTGATGCTAATGGTGGGCTATTTGAAACCCTATTAACCAAAGAAGATGCTATAATTAGTGATGAATTAAATCATGCAAGTATAATAGATGGTGTTAGATTGTGTAAGGCAATGAGATTTAGATATAAAAACAATAATATGGAAGAGCTAGAATCAAATCTAATAGCAGCGGATGAGCAAGGTGCTAGAATTAAACTAATTGCTACAGATGGTGTATTTTCTATGGATGGTATTATTGCTAATTTAAAAGATATTTGTGATTTAGCTGATAAATATAATGCTCTTGTAATGGTTGATGATAGTCATGCTACAGGCTTTGTTGGAGAGACCGGAAGAGGTACTGTTGAATATAATAAGGTAATCGGTAGAGTTGATATCATAACTTCTACTTTAGGAAAAGCACTTGGAGGTGCAAGTGGTGGTTTTACATCTGGTCGTCAAGAAATTATTGACTTATTAAGACAAAGGTCCAGGCCCTATTTGTTCTCTAATTCTTTAGCTCCTGCAATAGTTGGTGCAACAGATGTTGTTCTTGATATTTTAATGAAAGACAATAGTCTTTGTAAAAAACTTAATGATCTTACTTCTTATTATAGAGCAAAGATGGTAGAAGCTGGTTTTGATATTGTTAGTGGTACTCACCCAATAGTGCCTGTAATGCTTTATGATGAAAAAACTGCTGTAAAAATGGCCGATGGAATGCTTGAAGAGGGTGTTTATGTTGTAGCTTTTTCTTATCCTGTTGTTCCAATGGGAAAGGCAAGAATACGAACACAGGTCATGGCTACAATGGAAAAAGATGATATTGATTATATAGTTGATGCTTTTAGTAAGGTAAGAGAAAAACTAAATAAACAAGAACTATGATTTTAAAATAAAAATCTTCTATCCTAGTAGTTTTGGGATGGAAGATTTTTTATGAACTGATAACTTTTAGTTACTAATGAGAGTATGCTTAGGACTATCATGCAGGTGTTACTCGCCTGTAGAAAAGGCCACAGAGTGAATATAACTATTTTCGTATAACGTGCAAGCTCATTTAAGACAAATTGAAAAATTTAATTTTTTTTGGTTATACATAACTTCTTTGTAAAAGGATTTTTGTATTATTTTCTAATTCATGACTTGCAACTTCGAGATACTTTCTATCTCTTGTAAATTTACCAATTGCCATTTCATCGGAACCATATACCATTGCATAAAGGATGTTGTTTTTTACTTCATAATCCCATTCAATTATTTGGGTTCCTTTCTCTTCATTGATAATTAATTTATCACTTGTAAGGGTGTAGGTAAAATTACCAATAATTTTATTAACGCTATTGTGATCTAGATTGAAAAGCTTTTCCATCATACCATATGAAAAAGCATAGTCTGGATCATTTTTTACAATGCCTTTTTGGGCAAGGTAATCTTCAATGTAGTAATTAACAGTTGCAGTACCAATATAGTAAGTACCAAGGTATGGACTGGTTTCCTTATTTGTATTTTCCAAATAGTTGTATGTACCATCATTGTTAATTTGGATACGTTTACCATTGTCTGTTGTTGCATAGGTATTGAATCCTGTGCTAGCAATAATTGCACTAGTTACAAAGAAGGTTATCAAGCTGGTGTATATTGTCTTTTTCATCATATGTCTCCTACTTGGATACCATCCAAGTCAAATAAAAAATGTATTTCTTTAAAAAGTAACTTTTGTACTTTTATTGAGCTTATTCTATAAAATAACTTCTGATTATAAGTATTAATCAAAAAAAATAGATAAAAAAAGCAAAAAGAAAAGCACCTTATATAAAGGTGCTTATTCGGGATGAGAGGACTCGAACCTCCGATATCCTGCTCCCAAAGCAGGCGCCATAGCCGCTAGGCGACATCCCGTAACAAAATTGAGAATATCAAATACTCATCATTTATGCAATACTATAATCAAAAAGTAATTAAAATTTTAAGTAAAATGAAAAATATTAATCATAAAACTAGAAATAAATTATATCAATAAAAATAATTACTACATAAAAAAATTGTCATTAATGACAATATATATTCGGGATGAGAGGACTCGAACCTCCGATATCCTGCTCCCAAAGCAGGCGCCATAGCCGCTAGGCGACATCCCGTTAACGAAATTGAGAATAACAAAAGCAGCAAATTTTTGCAATAGGTTTTAGAAAAAAACTTATGAATTTTGCAAGCTAATATTATATTCGGGATGAGAGGACTCGAACCTCCGATATCCTGCTCCCAAAGCAGGCGCCATAGCCGCTAGGCGACATCCCGTAAGCATTGTGAGAATAGCACTTGTATCTGTTTACGTCTACTCATATAATAAAAAAAAAGTAAATTTAGGAGTAGAAATGAACGAAAAGGAACGAATTTTGGCCATTTATAAAATTTTAGATGAAGAGTCGCCTCAAAAAATTGTCTTTTTAGATAAAAGAACTTCTTTCCAATTTTTAATCTCCGTAATTTTAAGTGCTCAGACAACAGACAATATGGTTAATATTGTAACAAAAGACCTTTTTGAAAAATATCCCAATGCAGAAAAATTAGCAGAAGCTGATTTTGATGATGTATGTAAAATCATAAAACGAACAGGTTTTTTCAGAAATAAAGCAAGTAATATTATAAATTGTTCAAAGAGTCTTATTGGACGGGATGTTCCCTCTGATATAGATGAACTTATAAAACTTTCGGGTGTTGGACGAAAAACAGCCAATTGTGTGATAGGTGATATTTATCATAAGGATGCTGTTATAGTTGATACCCATTTTAAAAGAGTTGTTAATCGGCTTGATATTGTGAGTGAAAAAGATCCAACCAAAATTGAAATGCTAATTAGATCTAAGTTAGAAGATAAATACTTATATCGTTTTAGCATGATAATAAATCTACATGGAAGAAATATCTGTCATGCACGAAAACCAGAATGTAATAATTGTTGTCTCCTTAAACTATGTAGTTTTGCAGATGTCGGTAATCAACGATAGAGTAGGTAATCCCACAGTTTCCTATATGTACCTTAATGAGCTCAATTTTAAAATCATCAAGAATATATGATTCGTTTAAATTATAAGAAGAGTGATTGACTTCTATATTATTGGCTAAATAGATTAAGGGGTTCAATTCTTTATTTATAATGGTTGAAAGTGGAAAATATTTATTTAGTAAGGTAAAATCAACTTTACTGTTTATTTTATCTTTTAATAGAGCAAAATCATTTTCAATTCCATAGTATAAAATACCCTCAACTAAATAAGCGCTACTTTTTATTGTGATTTTATTATCAGGAAGTTCAATATTTTGTGGAAGTTTTTCCCCATTATATAATCCAAGAATCAAAGAATTATTAAAAATCCTAAAGGATGGGTTCCCTGTTTTCTTGAATTCTTTATTTCTTATGGTGTTAATTGTTTTTTTTAAATCGTCTTTAATCTTAATTGTTAATAAAATGCACTCATTATCATTCATGCTCCTAGGATACCTTTTACATAAGAAAATTATCAATATTAAAGTTGAAGAATTATGAATTATTTTTCCAAATATAAAAAAACTTATAAAAACCTAAAAAAATAATTGATATACTATAGAATAAATAATACATATTCTGTACTATGGTGGGGCGTTGAAAATTACGAGAATTATCAATTATTGTATTAATTCGCAAAGAATTAAGTGCATATTCCATTGGGGTATTTACACAAACAAGAAAATTTGGTAATTTGCATAAAGTTGTAACATACTTATGTTGGTTCCTTGCTTAATGCTCACGGGTATAAATTCCCGATCAAGGTGCAATCTTGTTTGAAACAACGTTAGAAAAACAATATTTTTTTGAAGGTGGATATATTATGGCTCGTAGATGTGAAATTTGCGGTAAGGGAACTATTGCAGGTAATAACGTTCCTAGAAAAGGTCAGGCAAAGAAGAAGGGCGGTGTTGGACAACACATCGGCGTTAAAACCAAACGTGTTTTCCGTCCTAATCTTGTGACTGTCAAAACTACAGTTAATGGTACTTCTCGTACCATCAAAGTATGTACACGTTGCCTTCGCAGTGGTGCAGTAGATAATCTTTAGGTTTAAACTAAGGATAATTAACTTTGAATAGCAAAAAGAGCCCGTTTGGGCTCTTTTTGCTATATAATGAACCTTGTTCACTATTTTGTTTGATATAGTAAATTATAAAGGATGGTTAAATGAAGGAAATACTGATACATTCCCTAGAAGGCGAAATGCTTTTTTGTGCAGAAAGCTGTCATCGATTGGCAATGATTGCTAATACTAATTCTTCTTGTGTAATTGTTCTTTCCTCTGATAAAGAGAAATTTTTAGATATAAAGAATTTAATTAAATGTGCTAAAGAGCATAACGAAAAAGTATGGATTGAACTGGAGAATTGTGAAGATTCTATCAATTCTTTAATTTCAAAAGAAATTGACGGTGCAAAGAGATCTGAACTATTAGATATAATAAGAATTGGTTTTACCAACATTGAAGATATTTTAAAAGCTGTTTGGCTTGTTGAAGATACATCATATGGTACAATGGGTTATTTAGATTATCTTGTTGGAACATGGGTTGTAAACCTTGCCAAAGTCTTGCTTGAAAAAAGTAACATCAGCTCTACAATAATTAATTATTCAGAGATGATCAATTTAAACGAAATTGTAGACGGTGTTGTGCTTGTTAATGCACCCATTCATAAAAATAAAGTTAGCTTTGATGCTGAGATAGCAGCTTCAAATATTGCTGTTAATTTAAAAGCATCTAAGTTATATTTATGGAATAATAAATCCTTATTAAGGACAGCAGATATCAATGAGGTTCCAAGTTCAACCGTAATTTCTAGGTTGAGTTTCAGTGAAGCTACAGAGCTTTCTTATTTTGGTTCTGATATAATAAATCCCAAAGCAATTAAGGTTGCATTAAACAAAGAAGTTGGTGTTCAGCTTAAATGTTGGAGAGATTTTACCAATGATGGTACATCTGTTGTGCTAAATGAAAATGATATTCAAGAGAATTCGTCTATTGTTAAAGGATTCTCTGTAATTCATGATATCTCACTTATCAATCTGGAAGGTGCTGGTTTGAGCGGCCAAATAGGTTTTTCCTCAAAACTATTTAATTCCATGAAAGAGCAAGAGATTTCCGTAGTATTATATTCTCAAGCATCGAGTGAATATTCAATTTCAATTGCTGTTCATACAATGCAAGTGAATTTGGCAATTGATGCTATAAACAATACATTTAAAGATGAAATTGAAGAAGGAATAATAAATAGTGTTCAGCACTATGATGATATGGCAATTATAGCTGCTGTTGGTAATAAGATGGCAGGCAAGAAAGGTGTTTCAGGAACCTTCTTTAAATCACTTGGACGGGCTGGAATTAATGTTAACGCCATTGCACAGGGTTCAAGTGAAAGAAACATCAGTGCTGTTATAAAAGGAAGTGAAAGTACAAGAGCCTTAAGGGCTCTTCACGCTGCATTTTTTCTATCAAAGCAAGCCTTGTCTGTTGGTTTGATTGGACCTGGTAATATTGGTGGAACTCTTTTAGATCAAATTAAAACTGAAAAAGATAGATTGAAAGAAAAGTTTGATCTTGATATTAGAATCAGAGCTATTGCAAGTAGTAAAAAAATGCTTTTATCGGAAGATGGAATTGATCTTGATAATTGGAGTGAATTATTTGAAAAAGAAGCAGTTGATTGTGATTTTGATGAATTTGCTAAACATGTAAGTGCTACTTATTTCCCACATAGAGCAATTATTGATTGTACATCTAGTGAATTCATAGCATCAAAATATGTGGAATGGATTGAAATGGGTGTTCATGTTATAACCCCTAATAAAAAAGCAGGTACTGCTGAATATAGTGAATATAAAAGACTATTTGATACATGCTTAAAAACAGGTAGAAGGTTCTTCTATGAAACAACAGTGGGTGCTGGTCTTCCTATAATTGGAACACTCAAGGATCTTGTACAAACAGGTGATAATGTTAGAACCATTGAAGGTGTTGTATCTGGTACTCTTGCTTGGCTATTTAATAATTATGATGGAATGGTACCCTTTAGTGAACTTGTTATGAATGCTAAGAATATGGGATATACAGAACCAGATCCACGAGATGATTTATCAGGTATGGATGTGGCAAGGAAAACTGTTATTCTTGCAAGGGAGCTTGGTTATAAGATTGAGGTAAGTGATCTTGATATTGAATCTCTTGTTCCTGAGAATTTGGCAAAGCTTCCTATCGATGAATTTTTAAAAAATCTTTCTCAATTAGATGAAGATATGAAAAATAGATTTTTAAAAGCCAAAAAAGAAAATAAAAGACTTTGCTATGTAGGTAAGGTAGATGAAGATGGACATTGTAGTGTTTCTTTAACGGCCTATCCAATGAATCATCCTTTTTCAAGTGCAAGTGGAACTGATAATGTGATCTGCTTTACAACAGATCGCTATTCGGCTCAACCTTTGGTAATAAAGGGGCCTGGAGCAGGACGAGAAGTTACTGCTGGTGGAGTATTCTCAGATATATTAAGATTATCAGCATATTTAGGTGCAAGATTATAGGAGCAGATGAAATGAACTTTCTTTCAACAAGAAGATTATCAAAACCTTTAAGCGCAAGTGAAGCGATTTTAAAAGGATTAGCAGATGATGGTGGATTATATGTTCCAGAGAGTTTTCCCTCATTGGCAAATCTTAACATAAATAATTTTGCATCATATCCCGAACTAGCATTTGAAGTATTATCACCATTTTTTGAAAACGATAAGTATTTAAAGAGTGATGATCTTGCAGAGATATGTCTTGATGCCTTTAATTTTCCTGTTCCTTTAATAAAGAATGCAGAAAATGAAACAACTCTTGAGTTATTTCATGGACCCACTGCGGCCTTCAAAGACTTTGGTGCACGATTTCTTGCAGCAACTATGGAAAAATTAATAGCAAAACAAGAGAGAAAATTAACAATTTTGGTTGCAACCAGTGGTGATACTGGAGGAGCTGTTGCTTCTGCCTTTCATGGTAAGAAAGGTATTGATGTAAAAGTTCTTTACCCAAAAGGTCGTGTATCTCAAAGACAACAAAAACAATTAACTGTTTGGGGCGATAATATTTCCGCATATGAAGTAGATGGAACATTTGATGATTGTCAAAAAATGGTTAAAGATGCATTTATGGATAAAGAGCTATCTGATAAATGGGGACTATCTAGTGCCAATTCAATTAATTTAGGTCGTTTGCTTCCCCAAAGTGTTTATTATGTATATTCATCATATTTATATAAAGCAAATTTTGGTAAGAATCCTAATTACATCATTCCTAGTGGTAATGTTGGTAATAGTTGTGGTGCTTATTGGGCCTTCTCGATGGGTTGTCCTATTGATAGCATTGCTTTGGCTGTTAATTCCAATACAACCATTCCTGATTATTTATCGAGTGGCAAATACGAACCTAGACAGAGCAAAGCAACACTTGCAAATGCAATGGATGTAGGTGCTCCGTCTAATATGGAAAGATTGTTTGATCTTTATGGTGATATTGATATTTTCAGAGATTTTGTTTCTTCCTGGAGTGTAGATGATGAAACAATTAAACGAACAATTAAAGAAACATATGAAAAAGAAAAATATATTATCTGTCCACATACAGCATGTGCTGAAAGAGTACGACAAGATCATTTTAAGGGAAAACCTACTATTGTTGTATCAACTGCACATCCAGCTAAGTTTGAAACAATAGTAGAACCATTAATTGGTAAGAGTGTAGATGTTCCACAAAGTTTAAGTGTACTTCTTAATAAAGAAAGCCATTTTACAAGTGTAGGAACTGATTACCATGAGATTTTCTAATTTATAAGTAAAGTAGCGTAAAGCCTTTGGAATTATTAATTTCAAAGGCTTTATTAATTATTAATCATATACATATCTACAAAGCTGCTTCATTGTAATTCCGAAGCTTTGTGCATAAATTTGTAGCGTTGAGCAAAGCATTGTTACTTCATGCCTTGAGTTTTCTCTTTTGCTTATATTTGATTTATCAAAACCTGTTTTTTCAGCAAGTTTTCCTTCCGTTAAATTATTGTATTTTCTCCTATTCTTTAACTTAATATTTAGATTTCTAGGAGTAATTTTCTGGCAATCAATAATATAATTAACATTTGCATTTTTACAATTACCACTTACATAGTCAGCTAATTTATAAAAGCTATAAATATCAATTCTTATAACACCACAAATTTTTTCAATTGTTGTGTATTTAGGATTCCAACCACTATCAGCATGGCGAATCAAACTTTCTGAAATCGAAGCAGCAGTTGCAAAATCCTTAATGCTTAATCCAGACATATTAATAATATGTTTTAACGTTAAATAATAATTAATATTATTTTCTTTATTTACTAGAGGTTCATTCATTTTTTTATTCCTTTGAATATGTTTTTGAGTTTAGCATATAAATAACATATTTAAGAATAGCTTTAAAAGTAGAGCAATTTTAATCTGCTTTGATAGATAAAAAAAAATCATCAAGTCACCTCCTTTCCTTTATGTTATCATTGTAACATAAGATTAAAAATAAATATAACATTATTTTATTGATAGTTAATGGATTAAAAGTAACTTTGTTGTTGTTTAATTAATAACTAATGCATTTATATAGAATTAAACAAAATGTAGAAAAATGATTTTAAAAAGTTACATTGGCTATTGAATTTGGGTAAGTAGTGGATTTTTACTGAAATGTAATTGTTATTGACCAAAAGCAACATACGTAAAATTTGTGTTGTTATGTAATGCATAAAAAAAGCTCCTCATTAGATTCTTTTATTCTAATAAAGAGCCATATATTTTTATTTACTAAAATTTGTTAGGCAATACAGCAAGTAGGATATTCTCTAACAGCAAGAACAGTGGTTGCATCATCACCAAATAAATTATTCATTTCAGCTACAAACTCCTGTAATTTCTTTGTATGAACATAAGCCTGTATTGTTCCCGCAAAACCACCGCCATGTACTCTGCAAGCACCCTCGCCATCTAGTATTCTTTCACTAATAGCCAATGCTAAAGGAAGGCCTTGGTCGGTTGGATCTGCATAAAGGTTTTGTAAGTAACAAAATGAAGATCGTCCACATTTATTGATTAATTCAAGATATTCATTAAATTTGTTTTCATCAATAGCTTTTACAAGGGCTTCAACTCTAGTATTTTCATTGAAGAAGTGAAGTGCTCTTAGAAGGGCTCTATCATTATTTAATGTTTTACGAATTTTTGGAATCTCAGCTACAAACTGTTCAATGGTTATTTCTCTTAAGTAATTCTTGCCAAAAAAAGCTGCAACACTTTTCATTTCTTTTGGAATTGCTGCATAGTCTGCTGTTAAGTTTTCATGATCACCTTTGGTGTCAACAATAACCAAGGCATAGCCTTTATCGTTGAATGATAGATTTTTGCATGTAACAACAGGGTGAGTGTTATCTTTAAAGTCTATTTCAACAATTCCACCGTTGGCACAAGCAATTTGATCCATAAGGCCTGATGGTTTACCGTAATATACATTTTCTGCATATTGAGAGATGATTGAAAGTTCTACTGGGTTTAATTTATCATCATTAAAAAGATGATTAAAAATAGTAGCACAGAGAATTTCAATGGCAGCAGAAGACGATAGCCCACTACCTTTTAATACATTTGTTGTTGTATTTGCATTGAAACCACCAATTTCTAAACCTTTATCTGAAAAAGCCCTTGCAATACCGCGAATTAGTGAATTTGTTGTATTTTCTTCTTCTTTTACTTTTTCAAGATTTGATATGTCAACTTCAACTGACGGAAAACCCTCACTTATTAAAGTTACCTTGTTATCATTGGTTTTTGTTACAGCACCAATTGTATCAAGGGAGATTGTACATGCTAGCACCTTTCCTAGATTATGGTCTGTGTGATTACCACCAAGTTCTGATCTACCTGCAGTAGAGAAAATCATAGCTTTATCTTCTTTAAATAGTTTTTTATGAGTTTCAAGTAACTGTAAATATCTTTCATCCATCTTTTCTTCTGTATAGAAAGAGCCATATAAATGAGGATAAACCTTATGTAACTTTCCCTTTTTAATTCCTTTTGCATTTATCATGAATTATTTCTCCATTTCATCTAAATAATGAATATTGCTTAATTCTCTAAGGTTTTTTGCAGCACTTTCAGCTGTTATATCTCTTTGTGGCATTGCCATTAATTCGTAACCTACCATGAATTTTTTAACAGAAGCTGATCTTAATAGTGGGGGATAGTAATGGAAATGCATCAAGCAACCGTCATATTTTTTGCCATCAGTTGGTCTTTGATGAATACCCATCGAATAAGGAAAGCTTGTTTTAAATAAGTTATCATATTTTATCCCTAATGCTTTCATTACCTTTGCAAGACTTTTTTCTTCATCATCTGTTAATTCATCAAGGCTACCGATTTCTCTTTTTACAGGAAGAATCATAGCTTCATAAGGCCATACTGCCCAGAAAGGTACCACTGCAATAAAGTGTTCTTCTGAAACAATTAATCGTTCTTTTGCTTCAAGTTCATATTTTGCATAATCAAGTAGCATAGAGGAGTTATGTTTTTCTTTATATGCCATTTGGTTTTTACATTCTGTAACGGAAATTTCTGGAATAACTTCTTCACTCCAAATCTGGCCATGTGGATGTGTATTTGAACAACCCATTACTGAACCACGATTTTCAAAGATCTGAACATGATTTATAAAATCTTTGTTACCCAGTTCAACATATTGTTGTGTCCAAACTTTAATAATTTTTTCAATACTTGAAACATCCATTCTTGAGATGGTTAGATCATGGCGTGGTGAGAAGCAAATAACCTTGCAAATTCCCCTTTCTCCTTTAGCCTGTAATATACCATTAGGACCTTTAGCGAAACTTTCGTTGGAACCTTCAGGAAGAATAGCGGAGAAATCGTTTTGAAATACGTAGGTTGATTCATATTGTGGGTTTGTTATACCAGATGTTCTTTTGTTGCCTGCACATAGGTAACATTTTTCATCATAATGAGGTCTATCGTCTTTTTGTGGTTTTTCAACTTGGCCCTGCCAAGGTCTTTTAGCTCTATGTGGTGAACATTTAACCCATTCTGTAGTTAGAGGGTTAAAACGATTATGAGTGTTATTTTCGATATCTAACATAACATTCTCCTTGTTGAAATAATATATGCAATCCTATTGATTTGTACACGTGTACATACTATAATGGATTTATTATTATTGTCAAGTAAATGAGGAATTAAATATGAGAGTTAATAGAGATGAAGTTGCAAAACTTGCAAACGTTAGCAGTGCCACGGTAAGTAGGGTATTTAACTCTCCATCAAGTGTTTCTGAAAATTTACGCGAATCTGTTTTTAATGCAGCAAATGAACTTGGATATGTACCGAACAAAAATGCCGCACAATTGAGAAGATCAGGTACAGGAATAATTACTGTTGTTGAACTTGATAAATCAAAACGTTCTTATTATTGGGGCTCCTTGAGCATGTTTGACTGGTTTTATGGTCAGGCAATGAGAGGCTTGCATGAGGGAATTGAAAATACTTCTTATCAATTGAACTTCAAGAAGGTAAGAAGTAAGCAAGAGCTTTTTAAAATTGCAAAGAATTGTGATGGAATAATTGGATATGATATTGATGAAATAAGTGAAGAATCATTTTTTGAAAATTTAAATGTTCCTTATGTGCTTGCACATCATATTCTTCCAAGTGAGAAATATTACCATATTTCAACAGATAATAGAAAAGGTGGAATTATGCAGGGAGAGTATCTGAAAAGCCTTGGTTGCAAGAAACCTCTTTATATAACCGGTTATGTGGATAAGGTAATGGCTCATAAAGAAAGGCTAGAAGGAATTAAAAGTGTTTTTCCCAATCTTGCTATAGTTAATGTACCGTTTATTGATAAAAATAAAATTGATTATGAAATCATGCAAATAAAAGACAAATTTGCAAAAAAGGAATACGATAGCCTTGCAGCAATAAATGACTTTACTTTGACTCAAGTGCTTTTAAAGATTGATGGTGATTTTCCAGCAATTGGATATGATGCTGCTCCTTTTACTAGCTTTATTCCTCGTCCTGTTGCTTCAATTGATTTAAATATTGAAAAAATATACTACATTGTCTTGAAGAACTTGATTGCATATATAAATGGTGAAAATATGAAAAGCATAACGATATCTCCTGAGCTCGTTATTGGCTAGATTGTTTTAAAATCTTTTTTAATTTCAACATAACCAAATAATTAAGGGCAATTTTATGTTTTTTTACAATTAATAAATTGATTTTAATGCAACTCTTTATAAGAGAGTGAATATCATAGTAACTCCACTGTGATAATAGAGTATAGCTAGCACATCCAATATTGTATTCCTTTGTTCCTTTCAATGTGCCTATAATTTCATCCTCTTTATATAAGAATGGATGGAAAAATATTAATTTAATTAACTCGTTAAGTCCATCAAAGGTTTTTATTGTAGAGGAGGAGCAAACATCACAGCCAGAGCAGTGTTCAATGCTTTCTCCCATATATTCACAAAGTTCATTTCGTATGCATTTTCCACTTTGATATATTTTAAGAAGATCAACATCTAGCTCTCTCCTTATCTTTTTTTTAAAACCTCGTTTTTTACTATATAATGCTTCTATCTCTTGAGCTCCAAATAAAACAATTGATGAGGCTATGCTACCATCGCGTCCTCCACGTCCGCTTTCTTGTATGAAAGAAAGTACGTTTGTGTTTATAATTGTATTATGAATAACACATCTAATATTGCTTTTATCCATTCCAAGACCAAAAGCAATGGTTGAAAAAAGGACTGCTGAATCACTTTTAAAGAAGGCTTCTTCAATTCTTGTTTTTTCACTCTTACTTAATCCTGCATGATAATAATAGCAATCTATTTTATTGTCATAAGATTTGAAGTGATGGTAACTGATTCTAGTATCATTGCGACTCTTGCAGAATACAATTGCTGGTCGCATGGAATTATCTTTTAAGATTTGATTTATCTCTCTGTCTTTTGAAAAGGAATATCGTAAATGATATATTATGTTTTCTCTGTCAACCCCACCTCTTATTATTGTGTAATCACCAAAGAAAAATAAATATTCTTCTAGGACTTTTAATGTTTTTTGATCCGCTGTTGCAGTAAATGCTAAAACTTGCTGTATGTGAAGAGAGTTAATTCTCTCACCTAATTCTTTATATGCCGGTCGAAAAGTGAGTCCCCATTCACAAATTGTATGAGCTTCATCAATTACTAGGAGTGTTATTTCAAATTCTCTTAAGTTATTCATTACACTTTCATTGAGAAGTGCTTCTGGATTAATAATTAAAGTTTTAATTTTTTTATTTCTAATAGAACTAAATATTAAAGTGCGTTCTTCCCTGGTTTGACCACCTTCTATTATTGCTGAGGAAATGTTTAATTCATCAAGTCTTCTCTTTTGATCGTTCATTAAGGCAAGTAGAGGATAAACTATAACGGTTAAACCCTCGACAATTACAGAAGGGAGAAGAAAGCACAAGGATTTACCACCACCAGTTTGAAGAAGAACCAAGAGTCGGTTTGCTTCTTTTTCTTCATAATTTTCAAGTATATTTGTCATTACTTTTATCTGCATTGGTCTAAGTTTATCTATATTAAATTTTTCTTTAGCTGTTTTTTTAATTATGTTTTGAATATCCATGGGTATTATATTACAAAATATAATAGCTTTGCATTAATTATATTTATGGCTATTGGATATTTTTATGAAAAAACAAAAGTTTTTTAGTCGTTTTTATAAAAACCATGAATCTTTTGTCATAAGTTTGTAAAATATTGTCAAATTCATCACAATTGAGTTGCTAAAATATCAAAATGCAATTAATATATAGAAAGAAATACTTTATTGGGGTGAATATGTTAGATAAAAAAACAATTTTAATTATAGATGATAGCAAAATTGATAGGAAATTCCTTTCACATGTCTTATGTCGAGAATATTCTGTTATTGAAGCTAGTAATGGTGCTGAAGCACTAGTTATAGTTAATTCGCAAAAATATAATATTTCCTTGATTCTTTTGGATTTAATGATGCCTGTGATGGATGGCTTTGAATTTTTAAAATGTGTTAAATCCTTAAGTAATTTTGATACACCAATTTTAGTTGTAACTGCTGATGAAGACTTAAGCAATATTTATAGAGCTCTTGAACTAGGGGCTACATCAATTTTACCAAAACCGAGCGATACTAAGAAATTATTAGCTAAGATAAAAGAAACAATTTTCAATGGTGAAATAAACCATATGAGTATAAATAGTTATATATTTAACAATCAACTTTCACAGTGTAGAGAGGGATATCAAATAGATAAATTAACTGGACTATACAATCAAACAGGGTTTTTAGAAGTTGCTAAAGATTTAATTAATAACAATCCACTTAAAAACTATACAATAATTAAATCCGATTTTAATCGCTTTAAACTTGTAAATGAAATGTATGGGCGAGATGTAGGTGATCAAATATTAAAAGATTTTGGGCTTTTTTTGGTTCAAACTCTTCCGCCATCAACAATTCTTGGACGATGGGAAGCTGATAAATTTATTGCCTTAGTTGATAAGGATAGAGAAAGTCTTAAATTTGATATTTTAACAATTGATGAATATCTTAAAGCCTATAATATCGAAATAAATTTAACTGTACTGTATGGTGTTTATGTGGTTAAAGGCAGAAAAATAGGCATCGATAAGATGTGTGATCGAGCCGATTATGCGTTAACACGAGCAAAAAACAGCTTAGATACATCATCTTATGTTGTTTATAATGAATCTCTTGATAAGTGGATAAAAATTGAGCAAACTGTTATTTCAGGCATTGGTAATGCACTTCAAAATGGTGAGATAATTACTTATTTCCAACCAAAGTATTCGTTAATAACACAAAAAATAGTAGGGGCCGAAGCACTTGTAAGATGGAATCATCCAGAATATGGAATGATAAGTCCTAGTGTTTTTATTCCTATTTTAGAAAATAATGGATTAATTCATCAGTTAGATTATTATGTTTGGAATCAAACCTGTGAAGCTGTAGCTCGTTGGAGAAAAACTGATTTGCCTAAGATTCCTGTTTCTGTAAATGTTTCACGAAACAATTTCTACAGAGAGAAACTTTGGATTGAATTATTGGATTTAATTGAAAAGCATGGGTTGAAACCAGCAGATATCAATATTGAAATCACTGAGTCCTCTTATATGACAAATCCTAAATTGATTCAAAGCGTTGTAGATAAATTCCAACGATCTGGATTAAGTGTTCACATGGATGATTTTGGATCAGGTATTTCATCTCTTAATGTATTGAAGGATTTGGTTTTTGATGTACTTAAGATTGATTTAAACTTCTTGCAAGGACTTGAATCAAATGATAGGGCTGCAATTATATTAAAGTCCATAATGCATATGAATAAGCTACTGGATTTACCTGTTGTAGCTGAAGGTATTGAAACACAAGCTCAAGAGAATTTCCTTCGGGAGATTGGTTGCGAGGTTGGACAGGGTTTCTTGTTTTCAAGGCCAGTAAATGAAGGTTTATTTGTCAAACTACTAAGAAAAAACAGAGATGAGTTTGAGGCCAAATATCCATTAAACGCATAATAGATATCCTTTAAATAATAGTTTACCAATTCTTCGTACTATATAAAATCACCTGAAAATTGCTTATTTTAGGCTTGAATTGGATATTTTTCTTAACTTACTTATTTGTATACGTTTTTTTGATCCTTTTTATCATGTAATAATCAAAATTTTAACAGTATTTACTTGGTTATTAGTCACCATTATTGGAAAATTAATAAAAATATAGATTTAGAAGTAGCATATTCTGGCTATATTAATTGGCATCTTAGTAAGCATTAAATTTGTATTATTTTTTTGTTTCTATGGATATTATTGGAGAAATAATAAAGGTTAAAGACAAGTAATTTAGTTTTTATAAATAGTGGTACCAAATGAATTTATAAGTTAATATTCAATCCTAAATTTAAACTTGTAAATTCTAAAAAGCAGAAAGTAAAAATTGAGGAAAAAATTCAAATAAATTCCCAATTAATTATGTAAAGTTCGAATAATTGGTAAATCATTATTTAAAATATAAATAAGTTCAGCTTTGTCTATTTTTTAATTCAATTTACTATGTTCACAACTTTTAAATTAATTTTCTTTTAACTTCAGTCATAATTGGGACATCTGCAGGAGCCCAATCTACACTTTCTATCATATCAAGAGGTAACCATTTAGAATCAAGGTGTTCTTTGAGTCTAAGGTTACCCTTTTTTATTGTACAAAAATAACCACTCATTATGATTTTAAAATCTTTATATTGATGCGTGATTGTAATAATTTTTTCACCAACAATTAAATCAGTATCAAATTCTTCTTGAATTTCTCTATAAAGAGCCTCTTCTTCCCTTTCTCCTTCTTCAATTTTACCACCAGGAAATTCCCACTTTAAACCAACTTCACCTTGGTTAGGTCTTTGTGCTGTAAAAACCTTCTTGTCTTTTATAATAACTGCTGCAACTACTTTTAATGTTTTCATAAAATTTATCATAGCAGTATATAAATAATTGTAAAGAGATAAAAGAAATTGAGAATTGATTTTGCAGGCTCTAGTTGTATAAAAATTAGTGCTAAATGTATATTTATGAAATATTTAGGCTTATTATCAGTTATGTATATACTGTATATATACGGTATAATGATAATAATTGTATATAATTTTATAAAAAACTACCAAAAATGAATAAATATGCATTGACAGTTTTTTATGAAAAAGGTATAACTTGCATAAATATTAATTATCGGAGATTACAAATGGAAAATAAAAATTACAAAAAAATCGTATTGGCTTATTCTGGCGGACTTGATACATCAATTATCATTCCTTGGTTAAAAGAAAATTATAATAATCCAGAAATCATTGCAGTAAGTGCAGATGTTGGTCAAGGAACAGAACTTGAGGGGCTAGAAGAAAAAGCATTAAAAACTGGAGCTTCAAAGTTATATATTTTGGATTTAAAAGAAGAGTTTGTTCAAGATTATATTTATCCGACATTAAAGGCTGGAGCAGTATATGAACAGGATTATTTACTAGGTACTTCTTTTGCAAGACCTTTAATTGGTAAGGAACTTGTCAAAATTGCAAAGAGTGAAAATGCTGATGCAATATGTCATGGGTGTACTGGTAAAGGAAATGATCAAGTAAGATTTGAATTGGCAATAAAAGCTTTTGCACCAAATCTTGCAATTATTGCACCATGGAGAACTTGGGAAATTAAATCAAGAAATCAGGAAATTCAATATGCAGAAGATCATAATATTCCTCTAAAGATAAACAAAGAAACAAGCTATTCAAAGGATAAAAACATTTGGCATTTATCACATGAAGGCCTTGATCTTGAAAATCCAGCAAATGAACCAACTTATGAAAAAGATGACTTTTTAGAAATGTGTGTATCTCCATTAAAGGCACCAGATAAACCAACCGCAATTGAACTTGAATTTGTAAAAGGTATTCCAACTAAATTAAATGGTAAGAAGTTGAATGGTGTTCAAATGATTGAAGCATTAAATAAAGTTGGTGGTGAAAATGGTATTGGTATTGTTGATGTTGTTGAAAACAGACTTGTTGGTATGAAATCAAGAGGTGTTTATGAAACTCCTGGTGGTACAATTCTATACAAAGCCCATCAAGTGCTTGAAACAATTACACTTGATAAAGATACCCAACATTATAAATATCTTATTGCACAAAAGTACTCTGAAATTGTTTACAATGGCACGTGGTTTACAGTACTAAGGGAAGCACTTGATTCATTTGTTGATAAAACACAAGAGCTAGTAAGTGGTACTGTAAAATTCAAACTTTACAAAGGTAACATAATCAATGCAGGTGTTGAATCACCATATTCATTGTATGATGAAAACATTGCAACATTCGATGAGGATCAAGTATATGATCAAAATGATAGTGCAGGATTCATCAATCTATTTGGTTTACCAATCAAGGTAAAAGCACAAATGGAAATCAAAAACAACTTACAGTAGGAATATAATTTATGAAAACCATGTGGAGTGGAAGATTTCAAAAAAGTATAGCTGCAGAAACCAATGATTTCAACTCATCCTTGCATTTTGATGCAAGGATGGTGGAACAGGATATAAAGGGTAGTATTGCACATGCAATGATGCTAGGTAGCTGTGGTATAATCAGTAAAGAAGATTCATCACAAATAATTGATGGACTTAGTGAGATTAAAAATGAATTCAACGAGGGGAAAATAAACCCCTATGAATCTGATGCAGAAGATATTCATATGTTTGTTGAAGAACTTTTAACAAACAAAATTGGGGAAGCAGGAAAAAGGCTTCATACTGCAAGAAGTCGTAATGATCAGGTAGCTCTTGATGTCAGAATGTATGTGTTAAAAAAAGAGAAAGAGTTGAAAGATCAATTATACAGCCTTGTTGATACAATTGCTGATATTGCATCAAATCATACAAAGACAATAATGCCTGGTTATACTCATCTTCAAAGAGCTCAACCAATTTCATTTGCATTTCAATTGATGGCTTACTCTCAAATGTTTATTAGAGATATACAGAGATTAGATCAATGCATGGAAAGGACAAATATTTTGCCTCTTGGTTCCTGTGCATTAGCTGGAACTAGCTATCCAATTAATAGAGAGCTTACAAAGAACTTGCTTGGTTTTAACAGTGCATGTGAAAATGCTATGGATGGAGTATCTGATAGGGATTTTCTTGTTGAGTTACTTACCAATATCTCTTTGATAATGATGCACCTTTCCAGATTTAGTGAAGAAATAATTTTGTGGTGTAGTTGGGAATTTAAATTTATAGAACTAGATGATGCCTATTGTACAGGATCGTCAATAATGCCTCAAAAAAAGAATGCAGATATTGCAGAACTTGTAAGAGGTAAAAGTGGTAGATGCTATGGTAATCTTATGAATTTATTAACAATTCTTAAAGGATTACCGTTGGCCTACAACAAAGACATGCAAGAAGATAAAGAAGCTGTATTTGATTCTCTTGATACTGTTTTGCAGTGCCTACCAATATTTAATAAAATGATTGCAACTTTTACTGTTAGAAAAGATAATATGTACAAAGCAGCCCAAAAAGGATTTATCAATGCAACTGATGTTGCTGATTATTTAACCAAAAAGGGTATTCCTTTTAGAACTGCTTATAAAATTACTGGTGAAATCGTAGCTTACTGTATTAAAGAGGAGAAAACATTAGACAACCTCACTCTTGATGAATTTAAAAGCTATAGCAGTGATTTTGAAGAAGATGTGAAAGATGATATTTCACTTGAAATGTGTCTTACGAAACGTAATAGTTTTGGTGGTACAGCTCCTGAAGAAGTTGAAAGACAAATTTCAGTGGTTAAGAGCTTTATAAATAATAAATAACAATATTTTTTGTTGTATATATTTTTTCTGCTATGGTTATTTATTAGCCATAGCAGTTTTCTGGTTTTGAGATATTTAATTAAAATTTTAGTTTGAAATTAAACCACAAAATTTATATTTTTTGGTTTATGGGGATGAAAGACCTGTTCGTATTAAATAAATTGATGAAAATTATTGGCCGAGAATAATAGATAAAGATTTGTGTAAATTTTTTAATAGTGAAGATATCATTGAAAGTATAGTGATTTAATAAGATTGTATTATCAAAAGTATTGTAGAAAAAATAATACTATGGTGAATGAGTGTTATTGATTAATCTAGTTGTCTAAAGATTGTTTACTTGTTAAAGGCATTTATGAACAATAAGTGACTTTAAAAGTTAATTTATTTATTATTATTGATTTTTAATCAATTAAAGATTGAACTTTAGAGTGTTATATTTTTAACAAAATATGTTTAAAAGTTGGCAATGTTTTTTTATTGATTTATATTTTGTTGTCAACGTAAAATCTTTTCGAATATATTCAATTTTTCATTGACTTATTCTTTTACTTGATATAATTTCACGATATGAAAACAAACATGATTGAGGGTAATCCTCTCAAACAGATTACGATTTTTTCAGTACCTATAATTATTGGAAATATCTTTCAACAATTTTATCAGGTAATTGATACATTGATTGTTGGACGTTTTGTTGGTGTGGATGCACTTGCAGCCTTAGGCGTATCTGGTCCAATTGGATTTACCTTGATTGGTTTTGCTATTGGTCTTTCAACAGGTTTTTCAGTTATTGTTAGCCAAAAATTTGGAGCAGGTGATGATGATGGAGTTAGAAAGAGCATTGCAATGTCCATTATTGCAACATTTATCTGTTCCATTATTATAACAATACTTGCTATTATTCTTACTCGACCTCTTTTAAAGTTAATTTCCACTCCTGAAAATATTATAGATTTAGCGGAAAGTTATTTTAGGATTATTGTGTATGGAATAATCACTATAATGTATTATAATACTTTTTCCTGCATTCTTAGATCGGTAGGTGATAGTAAAACGCCTTTATATTTTCTAATATTTAGTTCAGCTCTGAATGTAATAGGGGACTTGATTTGTGTTAAATATCTTGCCATGGGCGTGCAAGGTGCAGCTGTTGCAACTGTAATAGCACAGACAGCAAGTGCAATATTAACAATGCTATATATTAAAGTAAAATATAAAGATTTATGGCCTCAAAAAGATGATTGGAAGTACAATGCTCCAATAGTTAAAAGATTGCTTTCGATAGGAATACCAAGTGGGTTTCACTTTTCTGTAATTTCGATTGGTGTTTTAATTGTTCAAGCAAATTTAAATGGATTTGGATCAAATGTAGTTGCTGGATTTGGTGTTGGGGTTAGAATTGACAATCTATTTGCACAAAGTTTCGTAGGTTTTGGTATGGGAATTACAACCTATTGTGGTCAAAACATTGGTGCGTTAAAAATTGATAGAATAAAAGAGGGTGTCAGAAAGACCTTTTTATTAACAGTTATACTTGCTATTTTTTCTGGCTTTATTCAATTCTTATTTAGCTATCCTATTTCAAATTTATTTATAAATGAAGCCGATACGGAAGTACTATCATCTTCTGTAACATATATAAGGACAGTGGCACTGTTTTATGTTTTTCTTGCAGCCATTTTTGTATACCGATCAGCGAATCAGGGACTTGGGTCAGGATTGATTCCATTGATTTGTGCCTTTCAAGAAATATTATTTAGAGTAATTGCTATAATTCTGTTTGTTCCTCGGTGGGGCTATTTGGGTATCTGTCTTGCATCTCCGTTTGCATGGATTGCTACAGGGGTGATGGCATACATATTTTATAAATATTTACTTAAGAAAATTGAGAATCAATTGAAAGAAAATAAACCGATTAAAATATATTAATAACAGCTATAAAATTTAAAAATTGTAGAGTCTTTATCAGGCTCTATTTTTATTTGCCTCACAAATTCTCAAAATTAATAGTTCTAAAATCATGAAAATAATTGAATTTGAAGAAGAATTTTTACTCATTCTAAGCGGGTGAAGTAATTTCTATATTTAATATGATTATATTAAAATACAACTTGGCATAAAAAAGGAGTCATATTTCAATTAATTAATCTTTAATTTCCTAAATCATTAAGTAAGGTAGGTTATTTTTTACATTTAAGTAAATATATTACTACAATTTTTTTCTTTTTAATAATTTGATATAATATATCTTTTATAAGTTATCTTTTTAAAATATAATGGGAATATATTAAGTTTAGGAGAACAAAATGAAGAAAATATTAATTTCATTTCTTATTGCTACTTTATCATTAACTGCTATATTTGCCAGTGGCATCAAAGAGACAACAGAAATTAAACAAGATGAGCAAATCACTCTTGAATGGTGGTCATGGTCACCTGAAATGAAAGAAAAGAACCAAAAAATAATCAATAAATATGAATCTGAACACCCAAATATAATAATTGAAAATACAATGATGAGTGCATCAGAATACTGGCCAAAGCTTAAAATAAGAGCTAGTCAAGGTAATCTTCCAGATGTTTTTGGAATGAGCAGTAGTGCCTTGGAAGAATGGGTTGAAGATGGCTTGTTAGGAAATTTAGATGAATATATTAATAATGATAAGACCAAACAAGAAATTTATACCAATTTGCTTGATTCTACAAAAGCACTTGCAGGTGGAAATCATTATTATGCTTTGCCCTTTGCCCTTGTTACAACAAATCTCTATTACAACAAAGATATGTTTGATTTAGCCGGATTATCTTATCCAACAGATAATTGGACTTGGGATGATTTCAAAGATGCTGCTAAAGCATTAACCCTTGATAAAGATGGTGATGGTGCAATTGATCAATGGGGATTCTGGTTCTACGGTAGATATACTCAAATTGAATCTTGGGTATATGCGAACGATGGCTATTTAATAAACAGAGATACAATGAGATATGAACCAAATGATAATGCACTTGATGCTTTGAAGATGCTGACAGATTTAGTTTTGGTTGATAAAGTAGCTCCTCCACAAAAGGACATGGCAGCTTTTAGGCAACGTGATATTTTTGCACATGAGATAGCTGCAATGTCTGTAGAAGGTTCGTGGAATATTGATAACAATAGAAATCATAGTGATAAAAGTATGCGATGGGGAATTGCCAAAATTCCTCTAGGACCAAGTGCAAAAGTTGGATACATCTATGGTTGGTCAGATAGCTATTCTATGTCACCTAATACTGAATATTCACAAGAAGCCTGGGACTTTATGAAGTACATTGCGGGTGAAGGTATTGGCATGGATATGTATATGGCAGGAAAAATTCCATCATTCAAAGCTATAACAGAATCAGAGGCATTTGATGCATCAGCACAACAACCTGATGAGATGTATATCCTGAAAGAACAGGCAGCAGGAGCTATGTTGACTTCATACACCAAAGGTTGGAGTGAATGGAGAGGCTATGGTGCCGCTGAGGCTTTAGGATTGAATGGTATAATTGATGGTATAGTAAATGGTGAGATGACATTTGATGAAGCTATGATTGAAGCTTCAAAGGATATTAATTCAGTATTAAAGAGATACTATAGATAGTAATTCAAAAATAAATTTACATATCTGCAGGATATTCTTTTATTCTGCAGATATTATATAGGTGCTTGCATGAAAGAACATAGACTTAGATGGCACGGTAAATATACTCCTTGGTTATTTTTAATTCCAACAATAGTTGGTCTTTTGGTTTTTAAGTTGATTCCTATATTTACAGCTTTTTATTTAAGCTTCACTAGATGGAATCTTATAGGAACTCCCGAGTTTGTTGGACTGGGTAATTTTAAAGAAGCATTACATTCCACGCATTTTATGCAAACAATTTACAATACATTTGGATTTTCAATTCTTTATATAATAGGATCAATGGTCGTTGGACTTTTTCTAGCCGTCTTGATAAACAAGAAAATGAAGGGAATAAGCTTTTTTAGGGCATTGATTTACCTTCCTGTTGTTACATCCTCAGTTGCAGTAGGTATAGTATGGAATTGGATTTTGGGACCAAATGTTGGTCTGATTGCTAAATTGTTATTATCGATTGGAATAAATGCACCATATTGGCTAGGTGATACTTCTCTTGCACTTAAAACGGTTGCTTCAGTTCAAGTATGGAAAATGTCAGGTTATTATATGGTATTGTTTTTAGCAGGATTTCAGGCAATTGATTACCAAGTAATAGAAGCCTCCGTAGTTGATGGTGCAAATAGTTTTCAACGTTTTTTTAAGGTTACTTTTCCAATGCTAGGTCCAACTACCTTTTTTGTATTGAGTGTTTCGATTATAGATTCCTTTAAAAACTTTGAATTAATATATGCCATGACAAAAGGTGGACCTCAGAATTCAACAAATACACTTGTGTATGATGTTTATTTAAATGGATTTCAATTCTTTAGAATAGGATATGCCTCATCCCTTTCAATGGTTCTACTTCTATTTGTTGGAATCTTTACTGCAATAAATTTTTATATCAAAAAAAAATGGGCACAGCCGCTTTATTAGGAAGTTACTATGATTGAGAATTATCGTAAAAATAATATTATTAGATTAATCATCATTTTGATGGTATCATTAATAGCGATTTTTCCATTTCTTTGGATGCTTCAAAACTCATTTAATACAGAGCAGAATATATTTAGTAAGAAAATATTTGGCTTACCAGAGTTACTTTTTAAAAAAAATATGTTTGAAAACTACATCATGGTAATTAAAGATTATAATTTTGGAAGATACACTTTAAATAGTTTGTTTGTAAGTGGATTAGCTGCTACTGGGCAAATAATTGTTTGCTCTCTTGCTGGATTTGTGTTTGCAAAAATGAATTTTAAAGGTAGCAAAATCTTATTTTTCTTGTTACTTTTAACTCTAATGGTACCAGTACAGGTTACAATCATACCAGAGTACTACATAATGATGAAATTAAATTGGCTTGATACTTTCTTGCCCTTGATTGTTCCATCTTTTCTTTCAGGAGCACTTGGAACCTTCATGCTTAAAGAATACTATGACATGATTCCAAATTCATTGCTTGATGCTGGAATAATTGATGGTGCAAGTGCTGGACGAATTTACTTTAACATATTTGTTCCACAAAGTGGTGCACCAATTGCAACGCTCTTTATTATAGCATTTATGAACAACTGGAATGATTTATTGCGACCCATGTTATATTTATCAAAAGAAAAATTACAAACGGTTACACTTGCTTTAACTCAGTTTCAAAGTCAATATTCATCTAGATGGAATTTACTATTAACTGGCAGTGTCTTATCGATATTGCCTTTGATTGCATTATTTATATTTGCTCAGAAATATATAATAGAAGGGTCTGTGAATTCGGGTATTAAAGGATAAAGGTGTTATGAAAACATATATTAAAACAGTAAAATTAGATGATGGAAATATTCAAAAATATCAGGTGGTTTCTGGTTTTGAATGGGATGATCTTAAATATAAAGTACCTGAGTTTGATGAAAAGGTAATGATTAAGTTAAGTAATCTTTATAAAGAAAATATCATACCAAAAGAACCTCTTCTTTATGGGATATTGATATTTTATAAAGTTCCATCAACTTTAGAATTGAATTTATTGAATGAGACAGAAGCTGGAATTATCTATGATGATACCATTCTTTTAAATTACTACTTTCAAAGAGCAGTAGACAATAAAAAGGTTAAGTGTATTAAAAACTCACTTATATTTGATGATGAAAATTTACAAAGAATATTTAATACATTACAAGATTTGCAGTTGGTAAGTATAGCTCGTGGGAAATCGACGAACATTCAATTGATGCCAGTTTACGGAAAGTATGGCTTTATGAGTAAAATTAAAAGCTTTTCGTTGATGGTTGACTCACATTTTTTCTTAATGGATATGAGTGATAAAGATAGTGAATATGATTTATTTGGAACACCTCATGGTCTTGTGATATATAAAAATGAAATTATTCTACCTCCATTGAACCACAGAAAATCCCTATTGCTAGATAATGATAATAAAGTTAAAATTAATAATATAGAATTGGAAGATTTGGAAATAATAATTGGTGAGCTTAGATTCAAAAACAACATTAACTGTAAATACTTCTTTCGTCCTGAAACTCGAATAACTCCTAAAACAAATGGAATGGATATAATTATTGTTAATAAACGTGTGGTAGCAATAAAGTTAGGTGGTCAGTCAAGAATACCTATGGCAGGGTTTGCTCTTCAAGTTGAAAAGACTATAGAACTAAATTCTTTAAATGTTGAATTTTTTTGTGATGATAACTATAAATTTGCAGTTCAGGTAGGACCTGCGCTGATGATTGATGGCATAAAAACCTTAGAAATGAATTGTCCTTTTTATAATGGGAAAGGGACTCCTTATCCTTCAACTGTATATCCACCAAATTTTAATACCAGCCGTGCAGCTCGTATAGGGCTTGGTGAATTGGATGGTAAACCAATAATAATTTGGGCTGAAGGTGCTGGAAAACTTGGTTACACCAAAGGGTTGGAAAGCTGTGGAGCTTCACTTGGTGAGTTTGCGAATTTTTGTGAATCAAAACATATACAAAATTTAATTAATTTGGATGGTGGTGGTTCGGCTCAATTAATTTTCAATAACAAAAGATATCTTAAAATAGCTGATAGATTAGACGATAAGATAACAGAGGATGAAAGAGCGGTACCAAACTGTTGGGTAATCTAATTTTATTATAATGGTTAAAATCGTTCGTATTAAGAGTGAAGAGAAATTGTAGTTCCTGTACTGAAGGCTCTACTTCTCTCAAGTATTGCATTTAGTTCTCTTATATTACCTGGAAAATCATATTTCATCAAATATGATTTAAAATCATCATCTAATTTTCTGATCTCGCCTTTTTTTAAGAAGTAGTATTTGATAAGATCTTCAATATCCTCTTTGTGTTCTCTAAGAGGTGGTATTGTGATTGAAAACTGAGAAATTCGATAGAAAAAATCAAGTCTAAATTCATTTTCTGTAATGAGCTTTTGTAAATTGCAATTCGAAGCAGTAAGCAATCGAAAATTGCTTTTTAAAATATTTCTAGATCCGACTCTTCTATACTCTCCACTTTCTACCAATCGAAGCATTTTTGCTTGTGATAGTTTGCTTAAGTTCTCAATTTCATCTAAAAAAAAGGTTGTGTTGTTTGCACTTTGAACGAGTCCTTCTTCCATATATGATGCACCGGTGTAGGATCCTTTGTCATGACCAAATAAAATGGAATCGGCTATTGGAGAATTTAACTCAGAGCAATTAACACATATCATGTCATTTCTTTTCATATTTGATCCATTATGGAGAATGTTTGCTGCAAGTTCCTTACCAACACCTGTCTCTCCAAATATTAAAGTTGGATAATCCATTTTTGCAATTATACCTAACTCCTCTCTAACTTTATTCATTTTATCACCATTTCCTATTAATTTTGAACCAAGGAAATTGCTATTAATATCATCTAACACATTTTTATTATTAATATTTATAAAACTTAATGCTGTCTTGAAAAAAACATCATTTATTGGTTTAGGAACATAAATTAATTTTTCTGATACTTTATGTATTTCTCTTTTACTTGAAATGAATAAACAAATTATTGGGCAAGAAATATCCATAATAAATAATGTTTCAAGTATTTCTTTTTTATCAAAGATGGGAGAATCATCCAATATGATTAAATCAATTAGGCTCATATCTTTGTATGAATTAAGAAAAGCATCAAAGGCTTTAAACATTTTACATTTATCTTCTATGTGTTTATTAATAAGTGTTCTAAGATGTCCATTTGAGGAGAATAGTATGTTTTCCATTGAATTTCCTAATGTTGTATATAAGAAAAGACTAAATGCTAAAAACTTAGTTGTAAATACTTTATGCAGTACTTAACCACACTTATTATTTAATAAGATACAATAAAAAGTTTTAAATTTTATCATAAAAAATGACTTGGAGTAATTCCAAGCCATCTTGTTTCTTTATATATTGTTTATAAAATAGCCCATTTTTTATAAAGTTTATCCATTGTACCATTCTCTTTAAGTATTTTGATTCCTGCATTTACAATATCTGTGTGAAAAGAATCATCTTTGTTGAAGCACATGGCAATAGGTTCTGTTACTCCTTCAAGATCACCTGTTATTTGAAGCTTACCTTTGAATGCTTTATTTGTAACAACATATTCGCCAGCTACAACACTATCAGTTAAAACACAATCAAGATTCCCATTCATTAAATCCTCTACTGCGAATGCAATGCTATCGTAGCTTTTAATATCTATATCAAGTCCACTGTCTTGAAGAAGAATATCAGATGTTGAACCTATCAATACACCAGCTTTTTTAGTAACAAGTGAATCTAGAGTTTTGCAAGGATTGTTATTATCTGTTGATGAAATAATTGATTGTTTGATATTTAGAAATACATCAGAAAAGCTCATAGCCTTTTTCCTTTCATCTGTTACAGAAACACCTGAGATAACACCATCATATGCACCATTTGCAAGTCCTGCAAAAATGCCATCCCATGCAACATTCTTAATTTCAAATGTGTAATCGGTTACGCCTTCTAATTCTGTAAGAAGATCAATTTCAAAACCCACAACATCACCATTTTCATCTACATATTCAAGTGGAGGCCATTCTGCATTTGAAGCCATGACAATCACATTGTCAGTTGTTTCAATGGTGTTGTTATCAGATTCTTTTGCACCTTGTGCAAATACTGTTGATGTAGTAATTAGTATTACCATTAATAAAGTTATAAGTGTTTTTTTCATAATATAAATTCTCCTTAGTGAATAATTATGCATGTAGAATGCAAAATTATGGTAATAAAGTCAATAACAAATTAAAATTTATTCAATAAATATGTAAAAAAAAATTGATTTAAGCAAAATAACACTGAAATGAGTATAAATATACAAATAGTATCAAATTTCTATAAAATAATTTTTTATAATTATACATTATCTTTGAAGAAATAAATTGTCATAATATGACTTAAAACTGCCAGATATTTAATATAATTTATTAATATAATTTATAGATGAAGGGTGAAAGAGTTAAAGAAGTTACCAACAATATGGCTACAGACCTAAGATTTTAGAGTTGAAAATTTTAAAGTAAATCAAAAGGGGTACACTGAGTAAAATAATAAATTATTGGGGGAATTAATATCTCTAGTCATTTTTTATTGTGAATCTATAATAGTAGAAGATTATATTTTTAAGAGAAGCAATTGGTTATAGGAATTAAAAAAATAGATACTGTATTAAATGAACGTACCTGATATAATTGCTATTTTTATTTATCGATTTAAAGCTGTTAAGTTGATTTTAATGATAAGCAAAAAAGATTTTCTATTGTGTATTATTTAGAATTTATTATAACGATATTTTTTTAATTTAAAAAAATATAAATAGTTAATGATGAATATGTAAAGGTGAAATTTGATTTTTCATCAATAATAATTTTATAATTGTTCTAATCAAATATATGACATTATTTATTAAATTTTATTTGTTTTAAGTTTGTGTTGTTATTATTAATTATAAGAAAGCTAAAGTATAAAAAATGACTGAAGATTTCTTCAGTCATTCATGTTTTATATTATCTTATGTTAATTTGACTTATAGAATACCGTATTTAGCTTTTAATTTAGCCATTGTACCGTTTGCTTCAAGATCTTTTAGTGCCTGGTTAACAATTTCTACTTTTTCTGTTTCACCTTTAGAGAAACACATTGCAATTGGTTCACCTTCTTCTTGTGCATAACCACTTTCAAACAACTTACCTTGGTAAGCTTTATTTGATACAACATATTCACCAGCTATTAAGCTATCAACTACAACTGCATCAAGATTACCGTTTAGCATGTCTTCAATGCTGTATGCAATGTTATCATATGATCTGACAGTAATATCAAGTCCACTATCTTGTAATAGGATGTCACCAACAGAACCAATTAATACACCAACTTTTAATCCAACAAGATCGTTGATATCTCTAGGTGTATTTGAACCTTCTGTAGGAATGATGATAGATTGGATCATAAATAAGAAAGGATTACAGAAATCCATTGATTGTTTTCTTTCTTCTGTAACAGAACAGCCAGTTGCAAGGCCATCATAAGCACCATTTGCCATGCCAGCAAAAATACCATCCCATGCTACATTTACAACTTTCCAGTTATAATCTGTTACATCGGCAAAGTGCTGAACAAGTTCTACTTCATAACCAACTACATCTCCATCATCATTAACGAATTCAAGTGGTGGCCATTCTGCATTGGTTGCCATGGTAATTGTTTCTTTGCCATTTGCAGCTTCTTTGTTTCCACTAGCAAATGTAGTAGCTGTTGTAAGTGTAAGTATAACCAACAATGCGATTATTAATTTTTTCATAATTTTTTCTCCAATATTTTTTTGTTTGTATATTTATGCATGTATAATGAATAAATAAGCGCATTGTGTCAATGCTTTTTTTGAATATTTATACAACTATTAATAAATATATTAGTATAAATGCTTATCAAAGGCCTTTATATATGAATATTTATTCAAATTATAAAAATTTAATTTATAAATATTCGTTTTGAATTGAGAATTTGAAATTATAAAATTCCTTCTTAATTATACCACTAACAAATAAATGTTGATAATAGTAATATTTTGAACTATACTTGATAAAAATAGAAAGAAGTTATTATAAGGAAAATATTATGGCTAATAAAATTGAAGAATTAAGAAACTGGGGATGTGACATTGATGGGGCATTTGAAAGATTTTTGAATGATGAAAATTTATATGATGAATGTTTAATGATGTTTGTAGAAGATGAAAATATAGAGGCACTCAAAGAGCACATCAATGATGAGAATCAAAAGGTTCCCTTTTCAATCGTTCACACCTTAAAGGGGGTTACTGGTAATTTGGGATTGACTCCACTTTATGAATCACTTGTTATTCTTTGTGAAAGTTTAAGACATAATAAATATGATATAAAAAGTGGATATTACGATATTGTTCAAACTAATTTGGATACGTTCGTAGAAATTATGAAGTAAATTTATTTAATATAAGTTTTACATTTCCTCCACAAATCATACCTAGATTGCTTGCACTTTCATTAGATAGGTCATGATGACATATTGCAGATTGATTATTGGAATCATTTAATAATTTCTTACAATCATTAATCACCAAGGCTTCTACAGCCCCACCTCCAACAGTTCCAATTAATGTACCATCGCTTAAAACGGCTAAAAAGGATCCAACTTCTCTTGGGGCTGAACCTTGTTTCTCTATTATTCTTGCAACTACAAAAGGTTTTTCTGTGTTGCTTAAATTTTCAATGTCATTAACTTTCATTTGTATCTGCTTTTTATCTGCTTTTGTTATTTTTATTATTTCAGCTATTATAGATACAGCAATTTCCTCTGGTGTTTGTGCTTTAATTTCAAGTCCAATAGGTGAATTGATTTCCGAAAGTTTTTCAATATTGCAATCAATTATATTATTTTTGATATCATCACCTAATAATTCCATGGTTTTTGAAACCTTGCTCTTAGATCCAATCATTCCTAAATATTTATATTGTTTTGGAAGAAGTGCAGCAACGCATGATTTGTCAAATTTATGACCACGAGTTGCAACAACAATGGCAGCATGAGATAATTCCAATCCAGATAGAATCTCTGAATATTTTCCTACCAAACGAGTTGCTTCAGGATACATTTGCTCTGTGCAATATTCCATTCTGTCTTCTACAATGCTGACATTCCAACCTAAAAAAATACCTAGTTTATAAACCGCTAGTCCTACATGACCACCGCCACATACAACTAGTTCAAGCTTTCCAGAAAGAACCTCACTGAGGTATGGTTTATCCGATACTTGAACATCCTTATTTGTAGAAATTAGGAAATTCCCCTGCATGTCATATAGAGCTTCCACTCCTAAATTGTCATTCTCAATAATTGTGCGTCTTTCAAGACCTTTAGAAAGGTTGTCAAACATGTATTTGAAATATTTATTTTTCATAAAAATCCTTTACTATTGTTATCATAGTATTAATGGTATAATCGATTTCCTTTTTAGTTGTAAAGGGGCCAGGGGAGAATCTTACAGTTCCTCCGGGATAGGTATGCATTGCTTTATGAGCTAAGGGAGCACAATGAAGTCCTACTCTCGTTTCAATTCCATTATCGGCTAGAGCGGATGCAATATCACTTGGATCGATGTTATCAACAGTAATGGAGATAGCAGAGGATCTTTTTTTAACATCCATTTCACCATATATTTTAACACCCTTTATATTTACCAATCCGTCAAGTAACTGCTTGCATCTTAATTGGGTGTTGTATTTATAAAGATCAAAGTATGTATTAATATTTTCCATGTTTATACTTTCTTTGATTTCTTTTGGAAGAGCACTCATGCTATCTGTTATAACAGCATTGATTCCTGCAATTCCAATTAGATTCAATGTTCCAGCTTCAAGTCTGTCAGGCAGGAATGTAGGCATTGCAAGCGATGCACTATCAGATCCAGTTCCACCGCAATTTGTTAATTTTAATGACATCAAAAAAGATTTATTGGAAACAATTCCACCGATACCTGTTGGACCTAAAAACCCTTTATGACCGGCAAAGCATATTGCATCAATTCCATCTAGGGGGAGTGGTGCTGCAGGAAATCCTTGTGCTGTATCAACAATTAGTTTTAACTTATTTTTCTTTGCAAATTCCTTAGCCTGCTTTATGTCTGTGATTGTACCAAAGACATTTGATGATTGGGTGATAATTAATGCTTTTGTATTATTTCTAATTAATTTATCTACATCATCAAAGATTGTATGTGCTTTTTTGTCACAAGGTAGAGTAGAATAGCTAATTTTTCTTTCAGCAAGTGGTCTTATAACAGAGTTGTGCTCTAGTGATGTTGTTATGACATGATCTTCTTCACTCAACAATCCTCCTATAATTAAATTAAGTGCTTGAGTAATACCGGAAGTAAAGATGACACTTTTAAAATCAGTTGAATTGAAAAGTGAGGCAATTTTTATTCTTGTATCAAGCAATAAATCGGAGGAGTCTAATGCACTTTGATATACTCCGCGAGATGGATTGCTCCCATTATTTTGTATAAATTCTGTGATTGCCTTGGCTAAAATAGGAGGTTTTGGATAAGAGGTGCATGCATTATCTAAATAAATTCTTTTCATGATTTTATAATAACATAAGTATTTTAAATAATCCATTGTGTTATATAAAAGGTAATGGTATAATCGGAAATCGGAGAGGTTTTTATGACAAAAGAAAAAAAAATGGTGATTCTTACAGGATTCATTGTTGGTCTTTCAGCTTTGATTTTAGTTGCATTCGGTAATCCAAAGAATATGGGTTTTTGTATCGCTTGCTTTATTAGAGATATAGCGGGTAGTTTGGATTTACATACAACTAAGGGGCTTCAATATGCTAGGCCTGAAATTTTTGGTTTGATATTGGGATCAACCCTTTTTGCTTTAATCAATAAAGAATTTAGAGCAACAAGTGGTTCAGCTCCTGTTATGAGATTTACCTTGGGCTTTTTCATGATGGCGGGTGCTTTGGTCTTTCTTGGTTGCCCATTAAGAATGGTATTAAGACTTGGTGCTGGTGATGGTAAGGCTATATTTGCTTTGATTGGTTTTACAGGGGGTATTGCTCTTGGTTCTTATTTCCTAAATCAAGGATTTACGTTGGGACGTTCTTTTAAACAAAAATCAATTGAAGGTATGCTTTTACCTCTTATATCAATTGCAATGTTAGTTTTTGGGTTTTTTAAGATGGTGGGATTTGAAGGTGAAGCATCTCATGCTCCATTCTTTTTAAGTCTTGGTTTGGCATTGATTGTAGGTGCATTAGCTCAAAGAAGTAGATTCTGCATGGTAGGTGGTATAAGAGATTACATTTTATTTAAAGATAATCATCTATTTCTTGGTTCTTTAACACTGTTGATAACAGTGTTGATTGGAAATATTATCTTAGGTAATTTTAGCTTATCATTTACATTTTCTCAAAGTATTTGGTATATCCTATCAATGACTCTTGTAGGTCTTTGTGGGGCATTACTTGGTGGGTGTCCGTTAAGACAGCTAGTTCTAACAGGAGAGGGTAATGGTGATAGTGCTATAACACTTTTAGGTATGTTGGTGGGTGCTGCTGTATCGCATAACTTTTCAACAGCTTCAACACCCACACTTGTTAAATCAGGTGGTAAAATTGAAGTTATAGCAGGATTGGTTCTTGTTACAGTAACCGCAGTATTAATTGTAAAAAAACAAAATAAAGGAGTAAACTAATGGAAGTAGATGCTAGAGGACTTGTATGTCCACAACCAGTAATTTTAACAAAGAAGGCAATGAGTAAAAAACCAGAAGTAATGGATGTTCTAGTTGATAATGTTGCAGCTCTTGAAAATGTAACTCGCTATGCAACTGCTATGAAATATGATGTTGAGAAAGTAGCTAGTGGCGACGAATATATTTTAAAACTTAGGAAAAAATAATGGATTATTTATTAACTTTTCATACTCAATTGGATGCAGTTATTGCCAGAAAGACATTAACTATTAAAAAAATCAAGGTAAAATTATCACCTGTTCCAAGATCTCTATCATCATCATGTGGAACATGTGCTAAGGTTTTTAATGTAACAAAAGATGACCTTTTGAATGTTGACATGGAAGAGTTATTTGAAATTGATGGTGATGAATACATTAAGGAATTAATTTAATGAGTGATAAAGTAAAATTAACAAGTATGGTAAAATCCAGTGGGTGTGCTGCAAAGTTACCACCTGGAACCTTGAATGAAGTATTGTCATCACTTCCCCTAATGAAAAGTGATAAACTTATTAGTGGTTTTGATGGAAATGAAGATGCTTTGATATATGATTTAGACGATAATAAGGTAATGGTAGCTACTGTTGATTTCTTTCCCCCTATGGTAGACGATCCATATACTTTTGGTGCGATTGCTGCAGCAAATGCACTTTCTGATTCATTTGCAATGGGCTGTAAGCCTGCAGTGGCACTTAATATAATGTGCTTTCCCTCTTGCCTTGATATATCTGTAATGAGAGAAATCTTATTGGGCGGTCAGGATAAGGTTGGAGAGGCCGGTGCAGTAATTGCCGGAGGCCATACTATAAGTGATCCAACTCCAAAATATGGATTATGCGTTATGGGATTCGGTGAGAAAGATAAAATTTGGAAAAATAGGGGTTCGAAAGTTGGGGATACATTGGTTCTAACAAAGAAAATTGGAACGGGTATCGCAATGACAGCCTTGAAAGGTGAGATGTGTGAAAAAATAACAGCAGATCAAGCTATATTGAGTATGCAAAAGTTAAATTTAAATGCATATGAAATGGGTAAGGATTTAGCAGTTCATGCAGCAACTGATGTTACAGGTTTTTCTTTACTTGGCCATCTATATGAAATGACTGGCGCGGGTGATGTAAGTATCAAGGTAGAATCAAGAAAAGTTCAATTTTTTGATGGAGTTGAACAGCTTGCAAGATTTGGCTTGATTCCTGAGGGCATGTATCATAACAGAGATTATATTCAAGATAAGGTAACCTTTGAAGATGAGATTCCACTCGAAATTCAGGATTTATTATTTGATCCTCAAACAAGTGGTGGACTTATTTTATCTTTAAGTGATGCTGAAGCAAAAACTTACATTGAAAGAATGAAGGGTGATGCATTTATTATTGGTAAGGTAATGGAAAAGGGCATAACTCCAATAGTGGTTGTTAGATAAATTATTGGGTTATCAGATCAAAGGCGGTGTGATGCACTGACTTTTTTATCTTCTAAATAAAAAGCACAAAATCCTTTACTTCTTGATGCAAATCAAACAGCTTTCTCTCTAAGTATAATAGGAGGAAGCATGGATAGTATACAAAATGTGATTGAGAAGTTATATAAATTGTACAATCTAGATGATAACTATTTCATTTTAGAAACTTATCAATTTATTGAAAGACTACTGCAAGGATTTTTAAAGAAAGATTTAAATGCTAATTTTAATTTATATATAGAAGGGGCAAAATTAAAACTTGATGAAAATAATCCAACTAAAAAAAAGCATCAATTAAGTGTACTCGATCAACTAAAAGTTGATCATATAAAAGTACATTCATACCATATAAATTGTGGTTTGAAAGGTATGGAACCGTTTGATGTTTTAGTTGGTCTATATGAACTGGTAAAGATGTTCAATTTTACAAATACAGAGGCGTATTTAAAGCAATACTTTATTCAATATTCTAAAGAGTTTGATAAAATTGATGAACTTTATTACAAAAATATTCTGCCAAGATTTGATGAAATAGATGAAGGTTTTCACAAAAAGACAGTTCAAAAGTTTGATGAAAATAAGCTTGACGATATAAAAATACATCTTAAAAAAATTGGTGGGAACATAAATGAATGTAATCAAATAATAAACAAAGGGGAATTTAAGAATACCGCCCTTAAATATGATATAAAGCATCTTGAATATCAAAAGAGATATTGGGCATTATCTGATGCACAATCCCAAATTGTTGATGAAATATCTTCGGATTTAAATGGTTGCTTCTTTATTGAAGGGGTTGCTGGTAGTGGTAAATCAATGGTTTTATTGAAGCTGTTTAAATTAATAAATGAAGAGGATATTACAGCTACTTCGTATTTTTTAACTTTCACAAATTCCTTAGTAAGATTTGATAAGAATGGACTTTATAATACCAATTATCGAAAGGACCTAATAAATAATATAAAAACAGTAGATGCTTATTTTTCCTTTAATTGGAAATTGGATTTTAAGGAATTTAAAATATTACGTGAGCAGTTACCCTCAAATGATAACAATATATTGATGGATCTTTTAGAAAGTTCCTTTGATATATTCAATGAAAATGGTGGTGATTGTAAAATGGAAATAGATAAGGCTTATGAGTTAATTGAGCATCAGATATTTGAGAAGCTTTATGATAGAGAGGATTGTCAAAAAGCCTTTCACTCTTTGGATCTATATTTCATCAGTGAAATATATAGAAGCCTTCAAATGGAAAAGAAAGTTGTTTCTAGGGCTTTTTCTATAGTATGCATGATAAATGCAATCAAGAGCAAAGGAAGAAAAGGGTACACTGATTATATTCTAGTTGATGAATCCCAGGATCTAACCTTTGCACAACTAGAACTATTACGATTATCAGCAAAAGAAGCATTAATTCTAGCTGGGGATACAAATCAAAGTATTTATTTAAAAGAATCGTCTCTTAATGATTTGCCTTTTAAAATAAAGCATTTTAAATTGAGTGAGAACTATAGAAATACTTATGAAATTAAAACACTTGCAACCTCTTATTTAAATAGTTTTAAAGATCCCCTTTCTTTAAAAAAGGTTGTCTATGAAAAAAAAACAAATGGCTTGAGGCCACGCCTTTTTAAGTGCACTGATGTAAATTCTACAATTGATTTAATGATACGAAAAATTAGGATTGATATTGATGAATTCAAACTTGATTTAAAGGATATTTTGATTATATGTCCGTCAAACTATGCTATAAAGCAGATTGTTGATAAAATTGAGTTACCAATAATTTTTTTAAAAGATAGAAATGTTGATTTTAATGAATCTAGCATTAAAATATCTACAATTTATTCAAGTAAAGGATGTGGATTTGCATATATTTATCTGTTTATAGATAATAAAATTTATTTAAATACTTCTTTTAGTAAAAGCGAAAAGGATACAG
>CAYWGU010000006.1:0-34886 GCA_964457975.1 uncultured Spirochaetaceae bacterium
CCACCAGAATATGATACAGGAAGTGTACCATTAAATTCTGTTGAAATTTTCGCTGCAACATTTACACTGATTGGCATTAAAGCACGACCAGATGCATACATTTCATCACCAGGTAAAGCACCTTGATCATTTACTGTACCAAGAGTATTGGTAAGCTTTACACCAAAGCCTCTACCCTTTTCTTTTGCAACATCAACAAGTCTATGTAACATAGCAATAGCATCACCATATTGAAGATCTTTTTCAAATCCCTCTCGTGATAGGTGTATGTAATCATATCCAAGAGTGTCTAATATTTCTCTAACTCTATCATAACCGAGTAGAGTTGGATTTAATTTTACAAATGTATCTATGTCTTTTTCTGTTAACATATAGTTACAAATTGCTTCAATTTCTTTTGGAGGACAACCATGCATTGTTGAAAGTGTTACTGATTTACAAATATTCTTTGAAATATTAGTTGGTAAATCTGCAAGTTTATCTTCATAACCTGCCCAATCTGAGCCAGCAAATAAATCTTTTTCTTTAATTAATAAATCAAGTTCATCAAGATACTCTTTAAATCTAGCATCTTTATCAGCATCCATCATGGAATCGATGAAAGCTTGCATTTTTGGAGTTTTGATACCAGCTAAATCATAACCAACTGACATGTTAAAGATAAATGTTGAAGGAGTTATTTTACCTTTGTTCATTAGAGTTTCTAGTAAATGAATGATAATCCATGCTTTTGCATATTCATCCCATGCTTTTTCTAGTGTATATTCTGTTGACCATTCAACATTGTAACCTTCATCTCTTGCATCAATACAAGGTTTTGCAATTTCTAGCTTGTCCATTACCTGAACTGTTTTCAATTCAATAAAACGGGCACCAGCTAAATAACTTACAATGATATTTTGTGCTAATTGAGAATGAGGACCAGCTGCTGGACCTACAGGTGTTGTACAACTTTCTGTGAACACCTTATTTGATTTCTTTCTGTCATCGATAAAGAATTGATCTTTAGAAAGGCCAAATATTGAATTCTGGTTTCTGTATTCTCCAGAAATTCTGTTGATTAGTTCCTCAAACGGAACTGGACGCATAATATCACCCATTTTTCACTCCTTGATACTGTATGATTAAGAATTACTTCTAATATACTCTTCATCCTTATTCTAAAGCACATTTAATATATGTCAATGTTTTTCTGCAACAAATTGCAACATTCGCTTATACTATATGAAAAACATTGGCTCTTTACAAGATATGTAAGCATATATATAGTATTTTTTTCGGTTTCCATATATTTTAGGCGATAAAAGTTAGAAAAGTATAAAAAACAATACAGCTCTTTAATTTATAATTAAATTTGTGTGCTTGATAATTAGAAACTCTTTTAAGATATAAAAGAATTTTGGAAAATTTGAATCCTTAACAGCTAACTTTACCACTTTAGCTACAGAATATTAGATTTCCTAAAAATACCATCAAATGTTAATTTTGTAAAGATTTACCAGTGCTTATAAAAGCAAATATGTTTATTTTTTATTATTTTCCTGTGTTATTATATTAACTTTTTAACGGTTTTTTTCACCTTACTTATTTGACTATTTATGCTAAGTACTGTTTCTTGCTATATTTATATAAACCAAACTTTGAAGGTTTAAAAATTACATTTTACGAAGTATAATAGGTGGAAAGTAATGTAAAATAAAATAAATTATTATTTTTCTTTACAAATACTCAATTTCATATATAATTAAGAAAGAAATCAAAATTGCAATAGAAAATAGGAGTTATACAGTATGTTAATAAACTTAGACATTAACGAAAAAGTTAGAGCAAAGAACATCGAGCGTTGTCGTGAAAAAGGAATTTTACTTCCTACCTTTAAAGAAATGCTTAATCCAAGTACCGTTTCAGAAGATATCAAAACAAAACTATCTAAAACTGGTCTTTGGGATATTGATCCAGTTAATTTATATAGAATTACTTGGCATAACGAAGCAAAAGAAAAAGACGGTAAATTCGGTAAAGTAAACTTTATTGAAGTACCTCATGAAATTTCTGGTGTTAAAGCTAGAATTATAGCATTAGCTGGTAAATGGTTCCCTTGTGGTGTTCATAAAGTTGGTGCAACATATGCTTGTTTAGCTCCAGCTCTTGTAACAGGTAATTTTGATTCTGTTGATCAACAAGCAGTATGGCCTTCAACTGGTAACTACTGTCGTGGTGGTGCTTATAACTCAGCACTATTAGGTTGTTCTTCAATTGCTATTCTTCCAGAAGAAATGAGCGAAGAAAGATTTAACTGGTTACAAAAAGTAGCTGGTGAAGTTATTGCAACACCTGGTTGCGAATCAAACGTAAAAGAAATCTTTGACAAATGTCATGAACTTGATGCAGAACGTGGTGAACATATTGTAATTTTCAATCAATTTGAACAATTTGAAAACTACCTATGGCATTATGAATGCACAGGTCAAGCAATGATTGATGTTTGTAATGACTTAGGAATTAAAGATTGTGATGTTAAAGCTTATGTAAGTGCAACTGGCTCTGGTGGTACTTTAGCAGCTGGTGATCACCTAAAGAATGTTTATCCATCAATTAAAGTAGTAGCTGCTGAAGCTCTACAATGTCCAACTCTTCTTCGTAATGGTTTTGGTGGTCATAGAATTGAAGGTATCGGTGATAAACATGTTCCTTGGATTCACAATGTACGTAACACTGACATGGTTGTTGCTGTTGATGATGTAGATTGCATGGATGTATATCGTATGTTCAACGAACCAGAAGGTAAGAAATATCTTGCTGAAAAAGGCGTTAGCGCACAAGACATTGAAAACTTAGACTTATACGGAATCAGCGGTGTTGGTAATGTATTAGGTGCTATGAAAGTAGCTAAGTACTATGAATTCGATGAAAATGCTGTTATCTTAACAGTATTAACAGATTCAAGTGAGATGTACACATCAAGACTTAAACAACTTGAAGAACAACTTGGAATTTGTGATAGAGAAGATAGCATCAGAATTTATTACAAAGCTTTGATGGGTCAGCACATTGCAGATATGAAAGAACTAAGTCACTATGATAGATTAGCAATTCATAATCTTAAGTATTACACTTGGGTAGAACAACAGGGTAAGACTTATGAAGAAATCAACAGACAATGGTATGATAAAACATATTGGGAAGATCTTCCAAAACTAACTTCTAAAATTGATGTGCTTATTGAAGCATTCAATGCTGAAGTTGTTAATGGCAAATAATTCCTCTTTTTAAAGGGTAATAATAATTTAATAGGAGGACATGCTTTTTTGGCATGTCCTTCAAATATGTAAAGGATATAAAATGCGTTTTACTTATAAATGTAATGACTGTGGTAAAGAAATAGAATCTGATGAAGTTGTTTATCAGTGTCCAGAATGTGGAATAAATCAAGTTGAGGGAGAATTCCCTAAAGGTAATCTTGTTGTACATTACAACAAAGAAGATCTTGCAAAATTAAAGATGCAGAAGCATGTTAGCATGTATGACTTCTTCCCTTATGATGTAACAGATAGAAATGTATACCCTGTAGGTGGCACACCACTAGCAAACCCAAAACGTCTTGCTAAAGAATTAGGTTTAACAAATTTAACCTGCAAACTTGATAACACCTTGCCTTCTGGATCCTTTAAAGACAGAGCCAGTCAGTTAATAGCAGCTCAAGCTAAGCATTTTGGCACAACCAAAATTGCTTTAGCATCCACTGGTAATGCCGGTGCAGCTATGAGTTGTGCAGGTGCAGCATATGATCTTGATATCATTTTGTTTGTTCCAGCAAGTGCTCCAGCAAATAAGCTAATGCAATCCGTACTTTATGGAGCAACAGTTGTTCCAATTAAAGGTACTTATGATGATGCATTTGCACTATCCATTGAATATACCGCAAAATTTGGTGGAATAAACCGTAACACTGCTTACAATCCAATGACTATTGAAGGTAAGAAAAGTGTTTCAATTGAATTATTTGAACAGATGGGAAGAAGTGTTCCTGATGTTATGTATATTCCAGTTGGTGATGGTTGTATTTTTGCTGGTGTTTACAAAGGTTTCTTTGATCTAAAAGAAGCTGGTCTTATTGAAAAAATGCCTCATTTGGTAGCTGTTCAAAGTACTAAGAGCAATGCAATATCACAAGCTTGGAAGAACAAAAATTTCAAGGCAATTAATGGTGCATCAACTCGTGCAGATTCAATTTCCGTATCAAATCCTGCCAATGGTAGAATGGCCGTTAGATACATAAATGAATCAAACGGTTGGGCTCTTGAAGTTGAAGATGAAGAAATCATTAATTCTCAGATTGAACTTACAAGTAAAGCAGGTATCTTTGTAGAACCAGCTGCTGCTTGTGCTTGGGCTGGATTAAAGAAAGATGCAGATAGAATTAAAAAAGAATTCGGTTCTGATGCAAATATCTGTGTTCTATTAACTGGTACAGGTTTTAAAGATATGGCTGTGTTTGAAGGCCGTGTAACCATTCCTGAAGCTATTGAAAACAGCAAAGAAGCAGTTGTAAAAAGATTTGCTAAATAATTATTTGTAACTATTTTAACACTCTCCTCTTAATAATTATTATATTAGTAAGACGGAGAGTTTTTTATAACAATAAAATTGAATTTCTTTGACAAAAAAATACTATTCGGTTACTTTTAAGTATCCATTAGGAGGGAATTATGAATCAATTTCTCATAGGACTTGGTATTGGAGTGGCTCTTGCAATTATAGTATTAATTGGAATGGCAAGCAAATCTCATAAGAAAACAGTTGAATATAAAGACGAACTTGCAAATTTAAAGAAAGTAATTGTAAATAGAATGGACGTTGAAAGTGAGGGTTTGAACAACCTTAAAAAAGAATTAATAGCAGTAAAAAAACAAAATGAAAACCTCCGAATTTCAATTTCTACATATTCACAAAAACCAGGTAGAAAAGAAACAACCAGATTACATATATATCAGCAGGCTGCAGATAGATTGATGATCAATGCACCTGGCTTTGGAGCCGCTTGGCAAACTGCACTAAAACAAAGTGAATATATTTTCAACAAAGCATTTACTGGTGAAACTGCATTTATCAGAAAGGTAATTCCTATCAAAACGGATGCTCAAATTATAAGTGATGAAAACTAAAATATAATATAATATATTTAAATGGAGGAACCATGAATCAATTTCTCATAGGTTTGGCTATTGGAGTGGTACTTGCTATAGTAATACTTATTTCAATGTCAGTCAGATCGCATAAAAGTGAATTAGAACATAAAGCTGATATAAACAAGATGAAGACCATGATCACTGATAGAATGGATATTGAAAGCGAAACTATTACAAAACTAAAAGATGAACTTGAAGATATTAAAAAGAAAAATGAGGATTTAAGAATTTCTCTTACAACTATTTCTCAAAAACCAGGCAGAAAGGAAATATCAAGGCTTCACATATATCAAGCAGCCTCTGAAAACATGATGCTCACTGCTCCTGGATTTGGTCCTGCATGGCAAGCGGCTTTAAAAGAAAGTGTGGGAGAATTTGAAAAAACCTATACATCTCTTCATCCTTTTGTAAGACGAATCATTCCTACTCGCTTTACAGAGCAGATAACAGATGATGGTAACAAAGAAAATTAGTACCAATTATTATTTATAAAAGCGTTTCTTAGTTGAACCGCTTTTTCTTTCCTTGCTTAAAAAGCAAAAGGACCTGCAAAACATGATGCTCACAGGTCCTTGTTAATATTCGAATAAATGGTTATTTAAAACTATTCTGCGTAGCTATTTAATAGCTTTTCATCTTCTAAATATCCACCTAAAGTTTTCCAACCACCAGTTAGATTAGAAATCTTGGTAAATCCATTTTGAGCTAGGACTCTATACGCAATATGCCCTCGAAGACCCATTGCACAGGTTATAACAATCTCTCTATCTTTAGGAAGTTTATCAAGATTAGCACGAAGTTCTGGGTGAGGAATTAACATTGCACAATCCATGTGTCCTGTATCCCATTCCTCAGGTGTTCTTACATCTAATAACAAAGCTCCATCATCAATCTTTTTTAGAGCCTCTTTGTAATCAATTAGGTTTTCTATTCCATCAATTTCATTCAAAGCAATAAAACCTAACATATTCAAGGTATCTTTTGCACTATTAAAAGGAGGAGCATAACTCTGTTCAAATCCAGCAAGATCTTCAATTGTTCCACCTAAGAAAATAATTGCAGAAAACACATCCAGTTTCTTATCAACACCTCTATTACCTACAGCCTGTCCACCATAAATTTCACCAGTTTTTTTATTGTAAAGAACCTTTGCTGAAATAGGTAGAGAACCTGGATAATAACCTGCATGATCATCAGTGTGAGTTATAGCTACTTTATATTCCAATCCAGCTCTTTGTAAGGCAATTTCATTTAAACCAACGGATCCAACCTGCACGTCAAATACCTTTGCGATGCTGTTTCCAAATGTACCTTTATAAGGTCTACAGGATCCTTTTACAATATAATCAGCACAAAGACGAGCCATCTTGTTAACTGGACCTGCCAAAGCTATAGCATTGCTTCCTGGAAGATTTGGAGATGGATATTCTATTGCATCTCCAAGTGCACATATGTATTTATCATTTGTTAAACAATTTTCATCTACAATAATGTGACCTCTAGGTCCAACTTTAATTCCAGCTTCTTTTGCAATTTTTGAATCTGGTCTTACACCAATTGAAAGAATAACAAAATCAACATCTTTGATTGTTGCATCAGGAAGAACTACATCAACTTTATTGCCTTTTTCTTCAATAGTTTGAAGTGACTGTGAAAGAAATAACTTAATACCATTTTCACGAAGGATTTTGTGAACAGGTGCAACCATCTCTCTATCAACTGTAATCATTACCTGATCAGCTGCTTCTACAAGAGATACATCAAGACCTTTCTCTTCTAAATTTTCAGCCATTTCAATACCAATAAAACCACCACCAACTACAACAGCTTTTTTTGCTGTTTGCATTTTAACGACTACTTTATCAATATCGGTTACATTTCTAACCTTCAAAACTTTATCACCATCTATACCTTTAATAGGAGGTACAAAAGGAATAGATCCTGGACTTAGAACCAAATAATCATAAGCTTGAATAGATTCTTCTTTGGTTAAAAGATTAACAGTTTTTACACTTTTTCCAGCTCTATCAATTGAAACAACTTCCGTGTTTGAATTAATTTCAATTTTGAATTCTTTCATTAATTTACTAGCAGAAGCTACAAATAAACTATCTCTACTTTCTATGGTTCCACCAGCATAATAAGGAAGTCCACAGTTTGCAAAACTTACATACTGCCCTTTCTCATACATTATAATTGTCACATTTTCATCAAGTCGTCTAAGTCTTGTTGCAACTCCTGCCCCACCGGCAACTCCACCTACAATAACATAAGTTATTGCTTTCATTGATTTCTATCCTTATTCTAGTTATTTCTATTGAGAGATTTTGTAATCTCATCTAAAGCTTTTTGAAGATAGTCAGGAAAAGGTAAATCAGTTTTATGAATTTCTTCTAAGATGTCATTCCCTTTTTGCGAAAGAGCTAAATTAACCACTCTTTTATCCACTGGGGACGGATTTCTTATAAGTAAATCCTTTGCTTCCAAAGCAGAGATTAAGCGACTTGTTCTTGAAGGTGATAAATTCATGTTCTTTGCAATTTTTGCTGGTTCTGAAAGTCCACAACCTAAAGCACAAAGCAAGGTTGCTTCTTTAAAGGTTAAACCACTATTTTTCTTAAGGAAGGCTTCAGTTATTTTTAAATCATCAAGCAATACTGATAGTGAACATAAATCCATTTTATAACTCCTAATTCTTTTTATATATACTATAAAAACTCTGACCATCGTATAATAATAATTAATACATAGCAATAGTTGTTGATTATAAACATAATTGCTTAGTATTATAATTGCTATTAAACATATTTGCTACTATTAATCATTGCTACTAGCAAATATATATATTTTTAATTTTTTTGTCAACAAGCAAGCAAGCAAACGATTAATCAATCACCTTTAGAAATTTTTATTTGCTTTTATATTTATTTTATTCCGAATAAGGCATATTAAATTACTTTATATTATTCTATTAAAAACTAATAGCAGATTACTAGCATTAAAGGGTTGTACATTTCTTTCAAAGGAATAACATGTCTCATATTATTCCTTTTCCTTACTCCATTAGGAAATAAAGATAAATCAATGCACTTTTTTCATATTTATAAAACTTTATTTAAAAAAAAAGTATAAATATTTGATATATATAGTTGACCAAAAAATGGTATTTTGATATTTTAGTGTTCAGAGCCGAGGTGGTGGAATTGGTAGACACAAGGGACTTAAAATCCCTTGTCCGTAAGGGCGTACGAGTTCAAGTCTCGTCCCCGGCACTCTTTTTATTTTTTCTGTATAGAATAAATAAAACTTATTGTTTTTTTAATAGATTATATCTAACGCCGAGGTGGTGGAATTGGTAGACACAAGGGACTTAAAATCCCTTGTCCGTAAGGGCGTACGAGTTCAAGTCTCGTCCCCGGCAAAAAAAACTTAAAAGCAGTACATTCAATGTATTGCTTTTTTTATATCATAATTAAATGAAATACAATTTACCATCACAAGAAAAATTCAAAAACCCTTATATTTACATTTCAATTTAATCTACCTATCATAACTCAATAAAAGATTTAAAAGGAAAATACAATGTCCAAAAAGAAAAATTCAACTTTAAAGCGTCTTAAAGACTTAGAAAACTCTATAGTTAAAGACTTATTATATACAGATACCCATTTTCATTACTCAAGTATAATAGAAAAACGCAATGAGCTCTTATTGCAAAAAGATTATAACTCAAGCCCGTGGATTACAAGTGAACTTGAGAACCTATTTAATTCACCAAATTTTCAAGGAATGGATATAGGAACACAATATGATGATCTTCCATCTCGATATAAAACTATTGAAAGATACAAGAACATCCACCTTTCATCAGGAGTTGGACCTTGGGGTGTTGATGATGAACTGGAAATAGATAAGCAGCTCGAAATTCTTAAATCTAATTTATCACACTTTCCTGTATCAGCCATTGGAGAAATAGGACTTGATAATTATTGGAAATTTGGCACACCGAAAATGCAAGAAGAATTGTTTACAAAGCAATTAGATATTGCAAATGAGCTGCACCTTCCAATCATAATTCATACTCGAGATGCGGATGAGCAAACAATAAATATATTAAAGGCGAGAGAATTTTTATATGGCGGAATAATTCATTGCTTTTCAGGCGGCAAAGAGTTAGCAAAGGTTTCAATTGAAAAAGGATTATTTATTTCATTTGCAGGTCCAATCACCTATAAAAAAAATGAGGAGCTTCGAGAAATACTCTTTAGCACTCCTCTCAACTCCTTATTACTTGAAACAGATTCACCCTATCTTCCACCTGAACCATTTAGAGGAAAGTACAATAGCCCCTTGCTTATACCTTTGATTTATGAAAAAGCAAGTGAAATTAAAAACATTTCGATACAAGAAATTTCCACGATTGTATCAAATAATTTTTTAAACCTTCTTGGAAATCCCAAACGCCTTGATGCAAAATAATAGCATTCCCTTCTCTTTGAGCATTATCAAATAGAGGAGAAAGATTTGTATAAACAACCTTATTAATCTGACTATAAGTTACAACTTCATCTAGACTTGCTGGAATTACATAGCCCAAGGTTTTATCATTATTAACAAAATCACCTATTAAAGAAGAACCTGTAAATACCACAGTATTTATTCCTTCTTCTTTTATCTTTTCAATTAATGATAATGCGTATTGCTTCATTTCATCACCATCGAGCTCTTCAACAGTAATTCCCTCTGGACCATAAGCCTCAAAAAACACCTTTGCTCTTTGCAAGCTCAAAGGCCAAGACTTATCACTTATAAGATATAAAGGAAAACCCTTTTCTTTTAATTGTATAGCACATTCAACCCAACCATCATTATTTTCATCAACTGTAGCTTTAAATCCATTTGTATCTTTTGTATCATATCCAATTGAAATGTAAGGATTCTCTATTTTAGAGGATCCTTTATTATAACAATATGAAACAAGCGGTGACATTATTACCAAAGAGGCATCATCTTCTAAAATTTTCGAAAGAGGAGAGTTTAACCTTTCCACTTCTACTATTTCCAGTCTCTCTTTATTTTTAAGCGCTAAATATTTTAAATTCCTCTCCTGTTTTTTTACAGTAGTTGAATAATATTGCTTGTCCGTTACAAAGAAAACAGGCTTTAAAGACCTATTGTAAAAATAAAAAATTGACAAAATTGCAACAAGTAGCAACAAAATCAATAAATTTTTATTTATTTTTTTTCTTTTCATAAAAAAACTGTACCTCTCATTAATACATTGGTCAATATCTTTGGCAATTGTGTTGACTCAATCGCCTCAAATAGGTAGCATATTAACGAACTAAAATCATAATTCGAGGTGCAAAAATGACTTCATATAAAGACTTAGGTCTAGTAAATTCAAGAGAAATGTTCAAGAAAGCTGTTACAGGTGGATACGCAATCCCTGCTTACAACTTCAACAACATGGAACAAATGCAAGCTATTATAATGGCTTGTGTAGAAACAAAATCACCTGTTATTTTACAGGTTTCAAAAGGTGCTCGCGATTACGCTAACATCAACATCTTAAGAAACATGGCTCGTGGTGCAACAGAGTATGCTCACGAACTTGGCTGTGATATTCCTGTAGTATTACACTTAGATCATGGTGATTCATTTGAAACTGCAAAAGATTGTATCGACAACGGTTTCTCATCAGTAATGATTGATGGCTCATCTCTTCCTTACGAAGAAAATGTAGCATTAACCAAGAAAGTAGTAGAATATGCTCACAAATTTGATGTAACAGTTGAAGGTGAATTAGGTGTTCTTGCTGGTATTGAAGATGATGTTGTTGCAGAAGAATCAACTTACACACAACCTGAAGAAGTTATCGACTTCGTTAGCAAGACTGGTGTAGATTCATTAGCTATTTCAATTGGTACATCCCATGGTGCAAATAAATTTAAACCAGAACAATGTACTAAAAATGCAGAAGGTGTATTAATTCCACCTCCACTACGTTTTGACATCTTAGAAGAAATTGAAAAAGCACTCCCTGGTTTCCCTATCGTACTTCACGGTTCATCTTCAGTACCTCATAAATTTGTCAAAATGATAAATGAAAATGGTGGTACATTAAAAGATAACGTTGGTATTCCTGAGGAACAACTTAGAAAAGCTACTAAGAGTGCTGTGTGTAAGATTAACATCGACAGTGATGGTCGTCTTGCAATGACTGCTACAATTCGCCGTGTTTTAGCTGAAAAACCAGGTGAATTTGATCCTAGAAAATATTTAGGACCTGCTCGTGCAGCTCTTAAAGAAATGTACATGGACAAAAACATCAATGTTTTAGGTAGTGCTACCCACGCTTAAATAAATAATTTGTTTAATAAAGTCATCTTGTAAATTTTTATGAGATGACTTTTTATTACAAAAAATCCTATTTTTTTTAGTCTAGTGCTTTGACTCTAACTAAAAGAAATGTTATATTGAAATAGATGTCAGAATTACTGGCACAATATATTATGTTTAATGAGTTTTAATAAATACAAACTCAAGGAGTTCGATGGCTACCAAAGATTTAAGAATCAACAAACAGATTCGAGCAAAAGAGGTTTACGTAATTGATGCATCTGGTGATCAAAAGGGTGTTATGAATTTATATGAAGCAATTAAAATTGCTGAAGAAGATGGATTGGATCTCGTAGAGGTTTCTCCCAACGCAAAACCACCAGTTTGTAAGATTTTGGATTTCGGAAAATACCGGTATGAACAAGAAAAACGTATTCGAGAAGCTAAAAAACATCAAACAATAATTAAAGTAAAAGAAATTCGAATGCAACCAAAGATTGAAAGAAACGATTTGGTTACTAAGAGTAAGTTTATTGCAGAATTCTTAGGTGAAGGCAATAAAGTAAAGGTTGGAATCCGTTTTAGAGGTCGTGAGCTAGCTCATACAGAACTCGGAAAGGTTGTTTTGGATAAAATTCTAAGAGAACTAGCTGACAACGGAGTAGAGTACGTTATTGATCGTCGCCCTATCATGGAAGGTAAGATGATGAGCATGATGATTAGTCCTAAGAAAGTCGGAAAAAAGAATTAATAAATGTTCGTAGAATGTTTTTTAATATATAGCTGTTTACGGGGGTCTTGTTCCCTGTCGACGCACAAAATTTATTAAGAGGGTATTTAATTGCCAAAAATGAAAACAAGAAAAGCCGTTGCAAAACGTTTCTCTGTTACAGGTACAGGTAAAGTTCGCTATAAAAAGCAAGGACTTCGCCATATTTTAACTAAGAAGTCCAAAAAACGTAAAAAAAACTTACGTCATCCTGGAATTCTCGCTGAATGTGAAGCTAAGAAAATTAGAAAAGAGCTTCCATATACCTAATAGGAGAACATTGAAATGCCAAGAGCAGTTGACGGTACAAAACGTAAAGACAGAAGAAAGAAGATTTTAAAGCAGGCCAAAGGTTACTATGGTCGTCGTCACTCAAATAATCGTGTTGCTAAAGATGCAGTTGCAAAAGCTGGTCAATATGCATACCGCGGTCGTAAAGAAAGAAAAAGAGATTTCCGTAAATTATGGATCGCTAGAATTAACGCTGCTGTAAGAGCTGAAGGTTTAACATACTCACAGTTTATACACGGTCTAGATTTAGCTAACATCTCAATAAACAGAAAAGCTTTGTCAAACATGGCTATTGAAGACAAAGATACTTTCAAAGCATTAGTTGTTCAAGTAAAAACTGTTTTAGTCTAAGCTTTTAGATTAGAGCATAATATTTCAAGGGGGACTTTAAATGTCATCAGAAATTAAAGACACAATCCAGCTTTTAGAGCTACGTACTAGAAAAGCTGTTACATTAATTAACTTATTAAGAAATGAAAAATCAAAGCTTCAAACAGAGAATGATTCAGTAAAATGTGAAATGGATTCCTTACAGGTTGAATTTGAAGCGTTTAAAGAAACATCAGCTGATTTATCAGAATTGGACGAAGTAAAAAGACAGTTAGAAGAATTGGAAGCAGAACATTCTAAATTAAAGATGGACTATACTTTTGGTAATAACCGTGTAATTGAACTTCAATCTTATGTTGATGATTATAAAGATAATACTAAGCTTCTTGAAGATAGTATTAACAAGTCTCTTGAAACTCTCGATGAAATTGAAGGCCTCGATGAAATTGATTTAATTGCAGCTCAAAATATCGAATTAGAAGCAGCTGATGCATTTACCTCTGGGGATGCACTAACTGGTGATGATCTTTCCGATTTGGACAATTTAGATGATGATTTAATCATTGCAGATTCTGATGATAATTCAGAAGATTGTACTGAATCAGATGATATGGATGACCTTGACAAATTAAATTAAGTTCATTAATCAACTTACAAAAAGACGTGCAATTTAGCTCGTCTTTTTTTTCGTTTACCCTATTGCATTATATTCATCTTTTCTATATTCTCGGCATATAAAGTGAATGAAGTTATTAAAAAGCTTATTTTTTTAATTTACTCTTTAACTTTATCATTGCTTGCTATAATATAGACATAGACAACAATGCTAATTTAAATTATTTTGTGGTGTGAATATCGGACAAATCTCTTGGCTCAACAAATACAATTGGGTTACGGCATAGCTTTTTTGCATTGCTCCCCCTCCTCGGAGGTTAAAGGGAACAGAATTTGAAGCAACCTGGTAACCCCCTTGAACCATAAGGCTCAAGAGCAGTTCAATTCACACCACTTTTTTTATACTTATCCGAGGAAAATACAGTGAATTTATCAAACAAAACTGAAGGTATTGTTTTCATTAACTTACCAAAAGATTTAGAACAAACAATTGGTGATTTCAAAGTAGACCCAACAATCCCAATTCCATTACAACTACCAGAAAATCATACAAAAATGGAAGCTAATGATGTAACTGTCGAAAGAATTATTTCAGGCATGTTAAAAATCATTGCTTGGGTTCCAGAACATGAACACTTTGAATATTTCAGACAATTCGTAATTGCATCACAACCAGAATCAATTGAACAACTCAACCTTGCAGCAATAGCTAAAGAAAAAGTAGAAGATTATGGTTTTAGTGAAGAACTCTTCCTATGCGTAAATCACCTAGCTCCACAGCCTGCATCCTTCATTAACCTAGCAACCCATTATGCAAAACGTGCAACTCATGCTGAAGATGGTGAGGGCAAAGATACACTTTATGATTTATACCAACAAAAAACAATTGATATTTTAATTAAAGGCTTAAAGAGCAATCCTGACAATCCTGATTTATTATGTGAAATTGGATACTTCCACATCTATCAAAACAACATAGATAGTGCAAGAGATTATCTAGAGAAATACATGGAAAATGCAGAAGATGAAGATAAAAGGAAAAAGCAGGTTGGAAATGTCTTAAAAGATATAAACAACAAGCTGACAAATGATACCGCTCTTCTTCAAGCATATGATGAAATACAATTATGCAATGAAGATAAAGCCTTAGAATTACTCCATACTTATATTGAAAACAATCCTGAAGTTTGGAATGCTTACTTCTTTAAAGGCTGGGCACTAAGAAGACAATTTAATTATCAAGGTGCAAAGGAATGTTTCTTAGAATGCATCAAGCTTGGTGAATCTAATAGTGAAATCTACAATGAATTATCCATCTGTGCTTTAGAAGAAGGACACAAAGAACTTGCAATATTCTATTTGGATAGTGCACTTGATTTGGAACCACAGAACCTCAAATTGCTTACCAATCTTGCTTATTTAAAGATCGAAGAAAAAGATTATGATAAAGCTCGGCATTTACTTGAAAATGCACGTGCAATTGATATTAACGATCCTCTTGTAGAACACTTATCAAAAGCATATTGCACTGCAACAGGTGAAACTCTTTCTAAAACACCCATTATAGAAGAAGCTGTTGAAGATATTAAAGCTTATGAAGAACTCAATGGACAATCTCATCATTCTCATAAAGTAACAAATGAAAAGGAAGTAATTGAACTTGGAGATGATACATAATGATTTTTACAAGTACAAACAGCGATGAAACAAAGAACTTTGGTAAGGAGCTTGCATCAAAGCTAAAACCAGGTTCGGTTGTATCCCTTAGAGGGAGTCTTGGTGCTGGAAAAACAGTTATTGCCAAAGGCATTGCTGAATACTTACAAATATCTGAAGCAATAGTTTCCCCTACCTTCACAATTCTACAAGAATATGAGGGAACACTACCCCTTTATCACATGGATTTGTATCGAATCTCAGGATCTGATGAATTTGAAATGATGGGTGGAGAGGAAATGTTGTATGGAGAGGGTATAACTTTAATTGAATGGTCTGAAAAGATTGATGAAATGTTACCTGAAAACACAATCTACATTGATTTAAAGATTTTAGATAATCAAGATAGAGAAATTAATGTAGTTGGACTTGAGAAGTAAAGGAAAATTAATGAATATTTTAGCAGTTGATACAAGTACAAGTGCAATGAATATAGCAGTTGTTACTGATAAAGAAAAAACATCTTATCATCATACAGGTAAGATAGAACACAGTGAAAACTTGATGCCTCTTATTATAGAACTTAGTAAAAAAGCAGGATTGAGTTTAAAAGACTATGATTTACTTGTATGCCCTAAAGGTCCAGGTTCTTTTACAGGCTTAAGAATTGCAATGAGTTGTTTGAAAGGCATAAGTGTTGCAACAGACACTCCTTTTGTTTTAGTCGATACAAACCTTGTATTCGCAGCACAAACTACTTACTTTGATGGCATTGTAGTTCCTGTAATAGATGCAAAGAAAAAAAGATTCTATACTTCACTTTTTAAAAATGGAAACCGTTTGACAAAAGATTTGGATACAACTGAAGACGAAATAATTGAATTATTAAAGAATGAAAAAAGAGTTCTCTTTACAGGACCAGATGCTGCCGTTTTTTATGAAAAACTTTTAGCTAAGGACTTTAAAAAGAAACTTCCAAATTTACAGGCATTTGTGGATACTGCAAAATGTGATTTTGCACTACAGCTTTGTGAAAAAGGACTTGAAGAATTCAACGAAATTGGTGCCTCAGAAATGGGTATAGGACCTAACTACATCAGAAAAAGTGATGCTGAAGTTTCCCTTGAAAATAAAATCAAAGAAATGAATGAAACACAGCTTAAAAATCAGCTTCTAACCAATTGCTCTTTATAATTATAGTTGATAAATATTAACTGACAACCTCCTTTATCTAATATTCTATGTTATATGGAATTAATCCTTATATTTCTAACTATTTATCCGATATGTGACAAAGTAACTTTATCTTTTAAAATACTTTGGCTATATTATTAAGAATAGAAATAAACATGAAGGAAAAGGTAAAGAAGATGACTAAAACAGATATATTAATAATTGGTGGTGGTGCGGCAGGTCTTTCAGCTGGTCAATATGCAGCTAGAGCAGGACGAGATGTAATAATCGTCGAATCAATGATGATAGGTGGACAATGTTCTTATATAGATCTAATTGAAAACTACCCTGGTATTGATAAACCTGTTTCTGGTTTTGAAATCGGTGAGATGATGCAACACCAAGCAGAACAGTTTGGTTCTAAAATTGTCTACGATGAATTTGTTTCCTTTGAAAAAAAGAATGATACATTCTATGTTAAATTAAAAGAGGACACCGTTGAAGCTAAAGCCTTAATCTGGGCAACTGGGGCAAAACACAGACACCTAGATATTCCTGGAGAAACAGAATTAAACGGCCGTGGTATTTCTTACTGTGGCACATGCGATGGTGCATTCTTTAAAGGTCAAACCATCTTTGTTGTAGGTGGTGGAGATACTGCATTAACAGATGCCCTTTATTTAAACAGACTATCTGATGATGTAACAGTTGTTCACAGAAGAGATAGATTTAGAGCTCAAAAAAGTCTTGTAGAGAAAATTGAAAACTCAACAATCAAAACAATAATGAACAAAAAACCTCTTGAAATTAAAGGTACAGATAATAAAGTATCATCAATAATCCTAGAAGATGTTAATACTGGTGAAAAAGAGGAACACGAAACAAAGGCTGTATTTATCTTTGCAGGTATGCTTCCTCAAACACAGCTACTTCCAAAAGAACTTGTAAACCAATATGGTTATGTTGACACTGACCAAAGAATGGAATCATCAATGAAAGGTTTCTTTGCTGCCGGAGATGTAAGAAACACTCCTTTTAGACAGGTAATTACTGCAGCTAGTGATGGTTCAATTGCAGCACACTGCGCAAGTGAATACATTGATTCCATTAGTGGAAATGCTTATTAAAAATAATAATAATATAGATTAATACAAATAGATTATTCAAAAAAAGAGCTGTAAATTATATTTTTTACTGGCTCTTTTTTTAACTTAATTTTGATAAATAAAAATATTATTTTAATTGACGTTTGGTTAGTATAAGTCCATAATAATTATATGAATATATTAATGGTAACAAGTGAGACAGTCCCCTTTTCTAAATCTGGTGGATTAGCAGATGTAGTTGGAGCGCTATCTAGTGCACTATCAAAATTAAATAATAACGTTTATGTTTTAATGCCCTCATATAAATTTATTGATACAAAGGATTTTTCTGATATTATAGCATCATTTGATGTTGAAATTAACAATCGAATGGAAAAAGTTGAAATAGTATCAAAGGATTTTAATGGCGTAAAATATTTAGCACTTAAAAATCATATGTTTACAGAAAGAAATGGTATTTATGGTGATACATCATTTACTCCATATGCTGATAACTTTTCACGCTATACATTATTAGCAAAATCAGCACTCCCTGTTTGCAAAGCTTTAAATATAAAACCGGATATAATTCACGCTCATGACTGGACAGTTGGATTTACACCTTATTTTCTCAAAATATCAAAAGACAAGTTTTTTAAAAAAACTAAAAGTGTGTTCACAATTCATAACCTAGCATATCAAGGTATATATTCGAAATTTGATGCTCTTCTTGCAAATACAGTCTTAGATGAAAAGATGTTTTTAGGTATTGGATCTGAAAAGCAAATTAACATGTTAAAAACTGGCATTGAATTTTCTGATTATGTTACAACTGTAAGTCCAACATATGCTAAAGAGATACAAGAAAAAGAACTTGGATGTAATTTGGATTCAATTCTTAGAGAAAGAAAAAATGATTTGTTTGGAATAATCAATGGCATTGATTATGATGAATGGAATCCTGGTACAGATGAAAACTTTACAACGCATTTTGACTCGAATGATTTAAGTGGTAAGAAAAAATTAAAGGCAGAGGTGCAAAAAGAATTTAATCTTGAAGTATCTGCTGATATACCAATCATTAGCATGATAAGCAGACTTGCAGATCAAAAAGGTTTTGATGAATTGCTATTTGCTGGTGATTGTGCACTTGAAAGTATCGTAAAGAACAATAAAGTACAGGTTATAATTATTGGAACTGGTGAGGAAAGAATTGTTAATAAATTAATTGAACTCGGTAATATTTACTCTAATTTATCAATTAATATATTATTTAGCAATAAAGCGGCTCATAGAGTTGAAGGTGCATCTGACTTCTTCTTGATGCCAAGTCGATATGAACCATGTGGATTGAACCAACTTTACTCTCTAAGATACGGAACACTTCCAATAGCTAGAAAAACAGGTGGTCTTGCAGATACAATTATTGATATTGATGCAGACCCCAAAAATGGCACAGGGTTTTTGTTCTCTGAAATGAAAAATCGTGCTATAATAGATGCAACTTCAAAAGCAATTAATATGTACTATTATGAAAATGATAGAATACTAGAAATGAAAAAGATAAGCATGAATACTGATTTCACTTGGGATAAATCAGCAGAAGAATACATGAGAATATATCAAAGGGGGATATAATATTATGAGAAAACAAGAAACCGTTGCAATTATTCTAGGCGGAGGTAAAGGTACACGACTTTATCCATTAACAAAGAATAGAGCTAAACCAGCTGTACCTTTTGCAGGGAAATATCGTTTGGTTGATATTCCAATTTCAAACTGCATCAATAGTGATTTAACTCAAATTTATCTATTAACACAATTTAACTCCGCATCACTCCATAACCATATAAATAACACCTATCAATTTAGTACCTTTACACCGGGTTTTGTAGAAATACTTGCTGCAGAGCAAACTTTTGAAACATCAAGTTGGTATCAAGGTACTGCAGATGCTGTTCGAAAGAATATGGGACACTTTAAGGATCAAGAACCAAAGTACTATGTAATTCTATCTGGTGATCAACTTTATAGTATGGATTTAAAAGATATGATTAAACAACATATTGCATCAGGTGCTGAATTAACCATAGCTGCAAAACCTATTTCAAGATCAAAAGCAACAGGTCTTGGCATAATTGGCGCAGATGAAGATGGAATCATTAAAAAGTTTTATGAAAAACCTGCAGATGATTTGGATATTAGTGAATACAAAGTACCTGCAAAATTTATGAAGAATTCTCTTAACCAAGACCTTAGCAAGGACAATGAATATCTTGCTAGCATGGGTATGTATATATTCAACGCTAAGACAATGGAAGAAGTTCTTGATAATGATCTAACTGATTTTGGTAAGGAAATTATTCCTAAAGTAATTGAAACAAGAAAGGTTTATTCTTTCTTATTTGATGGCTTCTGGGAAGATATTGGTACAATCAAGGCTTTCTACGATACAAACTTAAATCTTGCATCAATGAAACCTGACTTTAACTTTTATGATGAGGAAATGCCAATTTATACTCACCGTCGTCACCTACCTGCTACCAAGATTAACTTCTGCAACATTAGCAGTTCTTTGACAAGTGAAGGATCAATAATCACAAATGCTTATATTGTAAACTCAATAATAGGTGTTCGGACTATTATTGAATCTGGAGCGTCTCTAGATGGTGTTTACACAATGGGTGCTTCATATTATGAAACTCCTGAGCAAGTTGCTGATAATAAAAAAAGAGGAATTCCAAACCAAGGTATTGGTCGAGGAACAATTATTAAAAGAGCTATTATTGACCAAAATGCTAGAATCGGAATGGGTTGTAGAATTGGAGTTGATGATTTAAAGAGAGAAGAGAGTGATACAGAAATGTACTCAATTCGTGATGGCATTATTGTTATTAGAAAAAATGCTATCATTCCAGATAATACTGTAATTTAATAATTATGGAATGACAAAAAAAGGAGGCAAATGCCTTCTTTTTTTATGTTTAAATTATAACACCATTTAATAAACTTCATTGTTAAGAGTTGATCCTAAAACAATTAGGCAAGGTGCTTTAAGACCTTTCAAAATAGCTCTATCCTCTTTCGATAATAAATCACTTTGATTTAAAAATATTGCAGCCTTATGTTTATCCGTTACCCCTTTTAGAAGACCTTCTTCATTATCAATTAAGTCTTGCAAGTATTGATTATCCACAACAAAATCAAAGGCCTCACCCATGCAATAATCAGCTGCACTTTTGTGAAGAGAGCTCATTCCAGCAAGTGCTATTATTGAGGTAACATTAGCTGGTATTACAGGATCACATTCTCTGTGCTTCTTAAGTGGTAGCGTTCTTGCTCCATCTGCTTCAAAAATGCTCACATCAAATCTTTTGGACATAATAGGTAATACTTCATCTCTAGGGGAGATGCACTTCTTACGGTTCATTATGTGCTCTTGGATATAAAGTACAGATTCACCTTTTTTTACATCATGCATAAAGAAATCTGATTCATCTGTAAATACATGGTCAACTTTAAAATCATGGTACAAAGGAGATTGCATTTTTGTAGTTGTACTTAAAAGAACGCTCAAGCCTTTTGATCTATAATATTGACCAAGAGCGATTAGAGTTGTTGTTTTACCTCCACCTCCTGTTAATGCTATAACACATTCTGGCTCACAAAATACAATTTCATTAAGTTTATCAAATAGTTCCATATTTTTCCTTTATTTTTTTTATAATTGCTAAATCACTTGGAGCAAAATTGTAGCTATCAAGGTTATCAAAAGAAACCCATTTAACCTCTGTGTGAACAAGAAGTGTAAATTTTGGTTCCCTTTCTTTCAAGAAAACTCTGTGAACTTTTAAATGATAGCTTACACCTTTATTCGAAAATTCATGTGTTGCAAGAAGTTCTTTTACCTCTATCTCAACACCTAATTCTTCCATATATTCTCTTTTTAGAGTCTCTTCAACACTCTCTCCCCAGCGATTTTTACCACCAGGGAATTCCCATGAATTACCAATTGAACCTTTACTGCTTCTCTTTCCGATTAACACCTTTTTATCTAGAATGCAAATTCCTGCTGTGGTTATTCTATCATTTTCATCTCTCACAAAATCTCCTTATGACATTTATAATATTACCCAAAAAGGTAATAAGAAATGTAAAAAAGTAACAATAAAAATAATTATAGCATAGATTCGATGTCTAGTAATAATTTTCTCATCAATTACAATTGCTTGTTCTTTATTAGCAAATATAATTGTAAAATTTATGGCTGATAGAAAAATAAATATTGAAACAAGCAAATCACCTAAAATAATTGGCCCAGGTTTAATTGGAAAGAACAGAGTTAAAAGTGTTAAAATATAACCACAGATCATCAAGAATATGATGTATCTATCATGATTGAATAAATAATCTCTAATTCTAAGTAGAGTTGGATTGTTTATTCCAATTGCGGGAGTTATAAAAATCAATCCAGTATATGTTAAATAAACTAAACTTATCACCCAAAGTTGCATCATTTTGCTATCACCTTACCCAGGCTTTTAATCAATGATTCGCTATCAAAATAACCATTCTTCTTAAAAGTCTTAAGTCCTGCTTCTTTATGCCATAACACACCATACAAAGCACTTTTATAAGGAGAAAGACCTCCTGCAAGCAGACCTGCAATGCAACCTGATAACACATCACCAGACCCTGCAACACCAAGAGCGGGATTATCACCACTTACAATTATTGGTTTTCTTGCTGCAGTTGAAATCAAGGTAATAGAAGCTTTGCAAACAACAATTGCTCCTGTTTTTATGCTTAAATTTTGTAGCAAATTTAAAAACTCTTCTGGTTTATCATCCAAGCCAACCTTTGACTCATATTCAGGGCATACAGCATTAGCTAATGTTCTAAGCTCTCCTAAATGTGGAGTTAGAATAATGGCACCATGACCTTGAACTCTTCCACTCGTATAAAGATTTGCAAAGGCTTTTATTCCATCTGCATCAATTACAATTGGTTTCATTGTTTTAAGTAAAGAATCAAGTATATCTTCTCTATCGTCTCCCCATCCAGGGCCAGCAAGAAGAGCATTATAACTTTCAAAATTATCAACATTAAGCGTAGGATGTACAATTACAGAGGGACTTTCAGTTGCAATAATGGGGTAAATATCAGGATCTGAAAAACAACTAACAAGACCTACTCTAGATACAAAAGCACTTCTACTTGCAAGTCTTATTGCACCTGTAAATTTCTTTGAACCACCAAATACAGCAAGATGTCCTCTTATTGTTTTATAAGCATCAACTTCCAGTGGAATTAAGGAGGGCTTCTCATCATCTGCAAGATATGCTGAGGGCTTTTGAGATTGAACAAGGAAGCGGGGAAAAGATGGATTTATATGAACCACCTCTCCACAGGCTGCATGAATTGTTGGATTAAAATATAAACTTTTCAAAGGTCCCATGCAAATTGTATAATTTGCATGAGCACTTTCATTGCTAACTGCAACCAAATCTCCAATTCCAGAGGGAACATCAACACTAAATATAATTGCTTTTGATCTTTTTATTGCATCAATTAAAAGAAGTGCATCACCTCTTAAAGGAGTACTTAAACCAATACCAGTTATTGCATCAACTATGTATGATGCTGTACTTATTGATTGAAGTATTAAAAGATTTATTTCATGATTTACTATTTCAACACAGGGAATACCATAGCTATTGATGATGCTTCTTTGAACTGCACAGTTTTCAGATAGATGAGAGCCCAATAGCACAACAAGTATATCCGTTATACCATCATTAATTGCCTCTCGAGCTATTACAAGCCCATCACCACCATTATTACCTGAACCGGCAATTACCACCAATGGCTGATCATCTTCTATTTTGGTTTTGATAAACTGCCAAGCTTTAAGACCCGCTTGTTCCATAAGAACAAGAGATGGAATATTATATTCAGCTTGAGATTTTTCATCAATTAATTTAGTTGATTTTCCACTAATTAAATTTTTCATATTTCAATGTTACTATAACTCACCTAGCTTGACAAGAATTATAACAAACAATATGCTTTTATCTGTCCTGGGGTGGCAATTATGCCTGAGATAAAACCCGTTTACTTGATCTGGATAATACCAGCGTAAGGAGACAACTTCTTTTTATCAAAATACAAATACATTCCTCAGCTCACATCTATATAATTTAGGGGGCTTTTTTATTATGAAAAAGCAAAATTTATTTACTGTGATGCTATTAATAGCACTATCTACGTCTCTTCTGTTTGCACAAGGTGCAAAAGAAAATGAAATCCCTGCAAATTCTGCAGCCGACAATACATTAACTGTATATGCATATGACTCATTTTGTGGAGAATGGGGTCCTGGCCAAAAAGTTGTAACTGACTTTGAAGAAAAGACAGGAATTAAAGTTGATTTAGTATCAGCTGGTGATGGCCCTCAAATGTTAACAAGAGCAACAATGGAAAAATCAAATCCGATTGCTGATGTTATACTTGGAATACCAAATGACCTTGCAGCAAAGGCTTTAGAATCTGATTTATTTGAAAGCTATAATTCACCCTATTTATCTGAAATCCCATTATTTTTACAATTTGATTCATCAAATAAATTGAATCCTTTTGATTATGGTAATTTTGCTTTCTGCTATGATAGTGAAAAGATTTCCGAAGACGATATTCCAACAAGCCTTGAAGATTTAACAGATCCAAAATATAAAAATAAAATCATCTTAATTGATCCAAGAACTTCAACTGTAGGACTTGGATTATTACTATGGACTCGTGAGGTATTTGGGGATGATTATCTAACTTGGTGGGAAGATGTAAAAGACAATGCATTAACCATTACTGATGGTTGGTCGAGCGCATATGGTATGTTTACTGAAGGTGAAGCTCCAATTGTACTATCTTATACAACATCTCCCGCTTATCACGTGATGTGGGAAGATACCACTCGCTATAGAGCAGCAATTTTTGATGAAGGTCACAGTTTAACAATTGAAGGTATTGCAATATTAAAAAGCAGCACAAAGAAAGACAATGCAAGAGCCTTTGTTGATTTCATCTTAAGTGATGCTCAATCAAATATTGCAACAACAAATACAATGTACCCAACAAATCAAAACGCCGAAGTTCCATCTGCATATGAATGGGCACCAATTCCTGAAACTCATTTATCATTGGATTATAATGACATCGCTGTAAACCTTGATACCTGGGAAAAGGAGTGGACTGAAGTAATGAGTAAATAATACTCAGCACCTTTAACTTTAAGAGGGGTTAATTATTATAATTACCCCTCATTTTTGTTTTTATCTAAGTAAAGATTAATTACAACTTGTGGTTTTATCTTTATTAAATTACTATTTCACCATTACAAATCAAGGATTTTTTATGAAAAGCTATAATATAGAAAAAAAGAATAATTATGAGAAGATATTACCAATACCTACTCTAATAATTCTTTCTTTAATTTTCTTGATACCATTAATTAATACATTATCAATGGCTTTTCTCAAAGATGGAAACTTTACATCTGATTTTATTAAGGAAGCATTTACCTCATCATATACAAGACAGATTCTACGCTTTACAATCAATCAAGCACTGGTATCAACACTTCTTTGTTTGGTGATTGGACTTCCTGGAGCCTATCTTTTATCTAACTATGACATCAAAGGGAAAAAAATTATACTTGGGATTTGTGCAATTCCATTTGTACTTCCATCAATTCTAGTAATCCTAGGTTTTGTTTCCTTTTACGGAAATAATGGATTTTTAAATCAACTGTTGATGAGTCTATTTAATCTAGAGGAACCTCCTCTTAGAATATTATATTCTTATCAAGCAATCATCTTAGCTCATGCCTTCTACAACTTTCCAGTAATTTTATTATTGATTACAACATATTGGGACAATCTTGATCCAAAGTATGAAATGGCCTCCTATGTTTTTGGAGCAACAAGAACTCAAACATTCTTCAATGTTACATTGAGACGAATACTACCCTCAATATTATCAAGTTCTCTTCTTGTATTTCTTTTCTGCTTTACAAGCTTTTCAATTATTTTGGTACTTGGTGGTGGACCTAAATATACAACCATGGAAGTTGAAATATATAGACGGGCTAGAATAGGTATGGACATGAATGGAGCTGCTGCATATTCAATTGTATCAATTGTATTCTGTATAATTCTACTGATTCTATACCTTGGATCACAAAAGCTAATATCAAGCAGTGATTCTGTTGTATCTTCAACATATCAGAAAAATAAACAACCAACCTCTAAAACTGGCAGATTATTTAGCAATCTTTACTTCACAATTACAGGACTATTTATTTTGGCACCTATTTTATCTATTGTTCTTAAATCATGCTTTGCAACAGTAAGTAGATCCTCACAAAAAGTTTTTACATTAAAATATTACAAGCAACTTTTTGGTATGCAAGCCTCATCAGGTGTTATGAATGATGCAACTCCTGCAATACTAACATCATTAAAGATTGCTATTATAGTTGGATTATTAACAGTCCCAATAGTTTTATCCCTATCTGTTGCAACAAAAAGAAAAGATTCGCTCTCATCAAACCTGATAGAATTAATTGGAATGCTACCTCTTGCAATATCATCCGTGATAATTGGACTTGGATATTATCTTATAGCTGCAAAGGTTCCAGCACTTTCAGGAACAACCATGGTTGTACTAGCACACTTGGTAATTGCACTACCGTTTGCACTGAGAATAATAACACCAGAACTTGATAAACTTCCTGATACATTATCTCAAAGTGCGATGACCCTTGGAGCAACCCCATTTAGAGCTTTTGTCGATATTGAATTACCCTTGATTAAAAATGCTTTAATTAAAGCTGCTATTTTTAGCTTTGCAACAAGCATGGGAGAAATAAATGCAACCCTTATTCTATCTTCTTCAAAAATAGTAACAATACCAATTGTAATGTATAGGTTAATCGGTTCTTACAACTTTGCAGGAGCTAGCGCTCTTGGAACCATATTGATAGTAGTTTGTGCTATAGTATTTATAAGTACAAGTAAAGGTGAAAAGGTTAGATAAATGAGTGAAATTAATATAAAATTAAAAAAACGATTCGAGGAATTTGAATTGAATTTAGAATTCTCTGCTGAAGAGGGACAGTTGATTTCAATCATTGGGCCAAGTGGTTGTGGTAAATCCACAACACTTTCCTTGATTACTGGCTTAATTGCTTTAGACGAGGGATCAATTATTATTGATAACAAGGATCTATCCCAAATGCCTGTTAACAAAAGAGAAATAGCAATGGTGTTTCAAAACTACTCGCTCTACCCTCATCTTAAAGTAAAGGACAACATTGCATATCCACTAAAGATTAGAAAGGTTGGTAAAAAAGAAAGATATGCAGAAGCAATGAGATTGCTAGAGCTTGTGGGACTAAAGGATTTTGGAAATAGAAAAATAGAATCTCTATCAGGTGGAGAATGTCAAAGAATTGCTCTTGCAAGGGCCCTTGCCTCAAAACCAAAGCTCCTACTGCTTGATGAACCTCTGAGCGCCCTTGATGCAAAACTTAGAGGATACCTTAGAGATGAAATTAGAAGAATTCATGATGAAACAGGCCTAACAATGATATATGTAACACATGATCAGGAGGAAGCACTCTCCATTTCTGATAAAATAGTTATCTTAAATCAAGGTCATATAGAGATGATTGGAAGTGGTGAGGAAATTTACAACTCTCCTAAAAGCTTATTTGCTGCAACTTTTATGGGCGAAGGTAATTTGGTATCATCATATGTATTTGAAACTCTTCCCTCTGATAAAATACAAGGTAATATATTCTTTAGACCTGAAGATGCAATGATTATAGAAGATGAAAAACTTCCTATACCTGAGCTATTACCACATTCAATAATAAAAAATATTGAAATAAAAAAAGTAGAATTTAGAGGTCGTAATTATATTATCAAGGCTACAAAAGATAATTATAACCTCTTGATTTCATCAAATAGAAAACCAAATAAAAAGTTAATATCAATCTATATAAGAAATATTAATTTGAAAAACTTTTAAATTAATTGAAGCAATAAGAAGAGTTTTACTTAAACAACAAAGGAAGGAAAAATATCATGAAAAAATTAATATTAACATTTACTCTTTTATTAGCTCTTACCTCTATTTTCGCACAATCAAATTTTAACAGTGCAGTGGATTTAAGTATTTTCTATCACCCATCATTTGATTTAGCCGAGGATGCAGAGCTTCCAATGAGGTCTTCAATGGGAACAAGAGTGCTTCTTACCCCCATATCATATAACATCAATAATTTCCAAATATCATTAAACACAGGGTTAATGTTTGTAAGCGATTCTCTTACCTATAACAATTCAAAGATGAGAGGATATTCTTCATTTGATATGGATTTAGGCTTAAATTATAAATTCAATGATTTCTTTCAAACAAAACTTATTGTTGGCGTAGGTAAACTTCAACTTGGAAAGGAAGATCTTGTTGAAGCCTATTTTATTGGATCAGCAATACCCTCTTTTAAAATTTATGAAAATTCCACAGCCCTAATTACAATAACCTCTCCCATAAACATCATATATAGAAAACAACTTATAACTGCAACCTTCGGTATTGGAATAAAATTTCAACTTAAATGGCGGGAAATAGTCAAAGAAGAATAAAATACTGATTTAAAAAATTGATGCAATTTCATCCACTTTTGTAATATAACCTATGAGGTTATAAAAATGAAAAAGCTATTTTTAATATTATTAGGAGTTATCTGCCTTTGCAGCTGTGAGCTTCAACAAAATATCCCTAAAGGTAAGATTTATTACGTCGGAGTTGCACTTGATTATCAAAACACAAATGTAAACTCTCTTTATGGAACACTCAATGATGGATTGGAACTTGAAAAAGCATTGGCAACTAATGCCTTTAAGGTTAATAGAAACTTCAAAAGCTATCCCCTATATCAACAAGGCTTTAGCCACAGCAAGGAAACGATTGAAAAAAAGTCCTACCCAAGCGTAGAACACATCTTTGAAGCTTTTGATGATATTTCAAAGCAGTCAACTGATAATGACATTACAATATTCTATTTTTCAGGCCATGGAGCAAAAGACGAAGGATCCATCCTCTGTGGTACAACAAACCAAATATCAGGAAGAACTCTTCTTGATTTAAATAAAATAGATGATAATTTTTTAATAAACCCTACAGAACTTAAGCAGAAACTTGATAAAATAAAGGGCAAAAAATTAATAATTATTGATGCTTGTCATTCTGGATTCTTTAGAGGTAATTTGAGTACTGCAGTTGATATTACAAAGGAAGATGCAACGCTTTCTCAATGCTATGAGAAGTTCTTTAAAACGCCCATGAACGTGGATGAGAGCATTTTCCTTCTATGTGCTACAGAGTATAACAATTACTCTCATGAACCATCCTACATGCTTTATTCGCATCCTCATGGATACTTTTCAAAGGCTCTACTAGAAGGACTTGGGTGGTGCTATGGAGAAAAGGGAATTGTAACCCATAAAAGTGTACCCTATCTTGTCGATAATCATGATGTTCAAGGAATTCTTGCAGAAGGAAATCCTCCTGCATGTGGAATTTCAAATCATCTATCTGTTGATGATCTTTATTACTACATTAAAACACATCAACAAATACCATTAATAAAAAAGGGAAACGATAGATCTTTTCAACACCCATGTGTAACCGGTGGTAGACAAAATCTTATACTATTTGATTATTAAAAGTTAATTTCTTCATTTTTGATCTTTTCAATTTCATCACGAAGAGCTGCAGCCTTTTCAAATTCAAGATCCTTAGCGTAAGAAAACATCTGAGCTTCAAGTTCTTTAATGTATTTCTTCCTATCCTTTTTTGTAAGAAGGTTGTAGCCTGCTCGTCTAATGTTAATTTCGCCTTTAACATCTTCAATTGCTTCCTTCTCATCCCTCTTAATGAGATCTTCAATGGCTTTTTGAATTGTTGTGGGAGTTATTCCATGCTCTTCATTATATATCATCTGAAGTTCTCTTCTTCTCCTTGTTTCACCAATTGCTTGCTTCATTGCATCAGATTCTCTATCTGCATACAGTATAACTCTACCATTCGAATTACGAGAGGCACGACCAATTGTTTGAACAAGAGCAGTTGCAGATCGAAGAAATCCAATTTTATCTGCATCAAGGATTGCAACAAAAGAAACTTCCGGTAAATCAAGGCCCTCTCTTAAAAGGTTAATTCCAATCAATACATCAAAGATACCCTTCCTTAAATCACGAAGAATATCCACTCTTTCTATTGTTTCAATACCACTGTGAAGGTATCTTACCTTAAGACCTAAGGATAAAAGATAATCTGTTAAATCCTCACTCATTTTCTTAGTAAGAGTCGTAACAAGGGTTCGTCTACCTTGGGCTGTTGTAGCTTGTATTTCTTTGTATAAGTCTTCCATTTGACCTTCAGACTTTCGAACCTCAATGATTGGATCCAGCAAACCGGTTGGTCTTATTACCTGTTCAACTATATTATCAGTTTCTGCCATTTCCATGCGACCTGGAGTTGCAGTAACATAGACTCTTTGTCCAACTTTCTCATTAAATTCAGAGAATTTCATAGGACGATTATCCAAAGCAGAAGGAAGACGAAAACCATAGTTTACCAAGTTAAGTTTTCTAGATCTATCACCTTCATACATGGCACCAACTTGAGGAAGAGTTACATGTGATTCGTCAATGAATGTGAAAAAATCATCTGCAAAATAATCTAGCAAAACAGCAGGTCTTTGACCTTCCTTTCTTCCTGTTAGTTGACGAGAGTAATTTTCAATACCACCGCAATATCCTATTTCATTCAACATCTCAACATCATATTCTACACGACTTTTAATTCTTTCAGCCTCTACAAATTTACCCTGTGATGTAAAATATTCAATTCTATCTTTTAGTTCATCTTGAATTGTACCAATTGACTTACGAATGGCTTCTTGAGGCATAACAAATTGCTTTGCAGGATATAGTGAGAAGCTCTCAACTTTTTCCTGTTTTTTACCACTTATAGGTTCAAACCAAGTCATGGAATCTATAACATCCCAATCAAGAGTGATTCTTATTGCATTTTCAAGATATGATGGACAAATTTCAATCACATCACCTCTTACTCTAAAGCTACCACGTTTTAAGACTGCATCATTTCTTTCATATTGCATTCTGACCATGGATTCAACATCAGATTTATGATCAAAAATCTCACCTTTTTTGAAGGTGTGTACCATATCCTTCAAATCAACAGGAGAGCCCAAACCATATATGCAAGAAACAGTAGATACAACAATTACATCGCGTCTTTCCATCAATGAAAAAGAAGCACTTAATCTCAATCTATCTACCTCTTGATTGATATCTGCTGTCTTTTCTATGTATAAATCTTTTCCAGGAACATATGCTTCCGGTTGATAGTAATCATATGTAGATACAAAATATTCAACTGCATTATTGGGAAAGAATGACTTAAACTCTCTATATAGTTGAGCTGCAAGAGTTTTATTGTGAGATAAAATCAGAGTTGGTCTATTTATTCTTTCAATGACCTTTGCCATTGTGTAGGTCTTACCAGAGCCTGTAACACCCTTCAGGATTTGTGATAACTCACCATCATCAATGCTTTTAACCAATTTTTCAATTGCCTGGCCTTGATCTCCCGAAGGTTCAAATGGAGATACAACATGTAAAGGTTGATTGGCTCTACCACTTGCCATATGATAGTTTTCAAGAAGCTCGCCACCCCAATTTACTTTATTTTTATTTTTCTTATCGTCTTCCATTAATTTCTGACCTTATTTATTTCCCCAGCTCTCTCCACTAAAACAACCTTTTTTACCAATTCTTTGTTATCACGAATTATTGTAATTTCTGCTTTATCACCCATTTTTGTTGTTAGAAGAGCATTATAATAATCATTATATGTTTTTATATCTTTATTATTTATCTTTATTATAACATCGCCTCCAAGGTATATGGTTGATTGGCCATAACTGACCTTTACATCGCCACCTTGAAGTCCTGCTTTTTCTGCTTGCCCATCGTTTTCAATCTGACTTATCAAAATACCTTGATCAACATTTAAATTTGCATATTTCGCAAGTTGCTTTGTAAGTTGAACAGGAACAATATCTATCCAACCACGAAGAACCTTACCATTTGTAAGTAAATCAGGAAGAAGAGATAATATTGTATCAATTGGAATTGCAAAATTCATTCCTTGTGTATCATTTAGAGTAAAAATTGAGGTATTCATACCAACCATCTCACCATGTCCATTTAACAGTGGACCACCACTGTTACCAGGATTTATTGCAGCATCTGTTTGTATCATACCTAAGGCAAGAGTTTTATCTGCAGTTTGAACAACTCTATTTATCCCACTTACAATACCAGTTGTAAGTGTTCTATCGTATCCAAATGGATTTCCTATTGCTAGAACCTTTTGACCAATTTTTAGACCATTGGACCTTCCAAGATCTATTGAAACTAGATTTTCATTTTCATCAATTTTAATCACAGCAATATCATCAACCTCATCAAGGCCTACAATATTAGCTTTATGACTGGTTTCATCAGCTAAAGTTACAATGATGTTTTGACCATCACCTATTACATGATAGTTTGTAAGTATTTCACCCGATTTTGATAATACAATACCAGAACCGGTACTTGTGATAATGGTTCCAGCACCATCTGTATTTGTACTGTTTATGTAAACAACACTTTTCTGTGCCTTTGCATAAACATCAATATTTTGCCTTTCATCACTTGTGTATTCCCAACTACTCGAATTTCCAAGTATCAACGAAATACCATTTTCATCGTAAAAGATGTCAGCGACTTCCACTCCACCTAGCGATAGAAGTCCACGCTCGCCTTCACTTTCCAATATCCTTTCAACATTGGATTTCAACTCATTTTTATCATAAGCTTGCTCGATTTTTACCGTCCATCGATGTAAAAAGAAAAGAACAGCAATTACAACAACTACTGTTATAGCAATTTTTACATAGTGGATGTTGTGATCATCCTTAGAATATTCCATAATTTAATAGTACATTCTAAAATGGTGCTAGACAAGATGAAAAAGTGAAAACATTTATAATTCTAAATAAATTTCAACTTATTATCCATCACCTGATTTTCACTCAAATCAAGCGATCTATATTCAATGGAGAAAGGAGATATAAAATCTAAACAATCCGATGCAAATCGTTTAATATTCTTTGGATCATGTGCATCAGCAGATGCAATAACCTTCAAAGATGGATAATTTTGAGCAATGCTCCAAAAACCTTCAATAGGGTATGGAGCTCTTAGAGCTCCATCAACAGAGACTTTTTCTCTTATAAGACCATTGCCATTGACTTCCAATGGAATATCATAGTTAACAGCACATTCTATTATATCTTTAGATACGGCTGCAGCTTCTGCATCAAAATGATGATACTGAATTGCAAATAAATCAGGATGAGCTCCAAAACTAAACAGTCCAGATTCTAGAGAATCAATATACTGCTTTGAATAAGCAAATAATTCTTTTTTTCCCATAATATAATGATGAAGAGGAAAATCTTTTTCTGTTGAAGTTTGAAGGTAATGCACACCTGTTATTAAATAATCAACTCGTTCTTTCAGCTCTTTAAGATAGCTCTTATATTCTTTAAGGTAATCGCATTCAAAGCCAGATAAAACCTTCAAATTGCTATAATCATTCTTTTGCTTATCTACATCTTCCAGGTAAGTTTCCAGCATAGCATAATCCATTCTGGAATTTTGCCAACGGTTCTCCTTTACAGGACAATGTTCAGTAAAACCTAAAACTTCTATTTTAGAATCAACTACTGCATCACAGTAATCAGCTAGCTTTCCTGTAGCATGACCACAATAAAAGGAATGTGTATGAACACAATATTTCCCAAACTCTATTTCCATTGTTACTTATTTCCTTCTATATTTATTAAATGCAACTCATAAGTTTTTGCCATCAACATCTCTCCATCCTTGGTGTGATTGTAATAAAGATAATCACCAACACTTGGATGTACAGCAGCCTGCAATGCATCAAAACTTACAGCACCAATTGCACTTGGTACCAATCCCTTTTTTCTTCTTGTATTGTAGTCTGTTATAGTATCATAAACACTTTGATCAATATCAGATTTGTAAACACCTAATTCATAACAGGTAGTTGCATTTATGCCAAGGGGCATATTGGATTTTAATCTATTATGGATTACCTCACTTATCAAAGGCATTTGATTTATGTCATTTGTCTCAGCTTGAATTAGCGATGCAATGATCAATGTCTGCTCGATGCTGTAATCGCTTTTAGCAATATCTTCAAGCAAAGGTGATAATGCATTGAGCATTGAATAATACATATTTAAGCAAAGTTCTCTTACATTAAGTTTTCTATTAATATCATATTTTCCAGGATAGAACCAACCTTCAACAAATGATAATCCATATTCATCACATATTGAGGTGCACTCATCTATGAAGTCCCCAGCATCACATAGATTACGTTTACTTAAAATTGAATCAATTTGGGCCAGTGTCATTCCAGGGTATATTGTCATTGTAAAAACATCTTTTACTGAAATCTTATCCACAATATCAGATAGTGACATTGAAGGAATTAAATAATATGTTCCAATATTTATTTTTTGAGCGATTCCATTATCAATAAAATACTTCAACAATACATCCTCATCTTGATAGCCACTTGCTGCTATAATTTGTGCTACAATTTTTGCACTCATTCCTTTTTCAATTACAATTTCATATGAGGTTTCTGCATCTTTCTCATTTAATGCTGGTTTTATTATTTTAGGGGCATCGACTACCTCGGATTTGTAAGTTGCTTCAAAAATTTGTGAATTACTTTGTACAAGAAGAACTTTAGACACATCTTCAGTACCTATTGAATAATCATTTCTTTCATTGTTTAAATAGGAATTTAATAAAAACCCAATTACAAATATTAAAAAAACAGATATTATCATTAAAATAATAGATATAAAATGGCTCTTAGGCGAATGGCCATTTTTAATATTTGGATTAACAGCATTTAGTTTTATGTTACTTGTAATATTTTTAGAAGACGTGCTACTTTGAGATTGAACACTTTTTTCAGTTTTTTTAACATCTTCTTTAGAGGAAATATTCGATTTCAAGCCTTTAGTGGAGGTTTTATTATTTCCAGTTTCTTTCTTTATATTTAAAGGGTTCTTAACTGATGACTTTTTATATGGAGAGATCTTATTGGTCGGTAAAGAACCCTTTTGGTTAACAGCAGTACTCTTTTTACTAGATGTAGAATCCTTTTTGATAGATGCAGTACCCTTTT